>JBIPNH010000129.1:0-6171 GCA_044373665.1 Bacteroidia bacterium | reverse complement strand
ATTCTGAAAACGCGTTTGGTAAAAATCAAGCGTAAAGAAACCCGTTACATTTTTTTTCTTCAACTTTTGCAAAAAATTAATTCCCCAATTCAGCGATTGTTCAGGTTTTAAGGGTTCAATAAAGACAATGTCTCTGGAACTTACCAATAAACCAATGTTTTCTGTAAACAAATTCACTGTTCGCCAACCTGTTCCTAAAGAAGCTCTAATGGTTGATTTTTCGCTTAAGTCGTATTTTACCATTGTTCTTGGTGTTATTTTCCAGCCAAACTCATTGTGATGGTCGGCCCTAATGCCCGTAATTAATGACAATAAACCACCGCGCCATTTAAAGGTGTTCTCAGCAAACAAACCCGGTATGTTTTCTAACCTTACGTAATCTCCATTGTAGGTGCGTTTTAAATTGGTGTCTTTGAAATTGATATTTTCGTTTAATCGGTGTTGTCTGTATGATAAGCCTGCTTTTAATTCGTGACTTTCATTCCAATCTAGTTCATATTGAAGGTTGGCATAACTGGTTTTTTGTAGGGCAATATAACGAACTGTGCCAAACCACGAATTTTGATTTTGTTGGTATGTGCTTGCTGCTAAAGAAATTCTTTGTTTGCTGTTAAATCGATACCCTGTTTTTAATTGAACATCGCCTTGTTGGTATTGCACTTTTTGTCCATAAACCGTTTCGCTTCCTAAATCATTGTTGATGGCAAAATTCATTTGTCCACCAACTCTTTGTTCCCACAACAGTCTGCCACTTAAATGGGCATAAAATCCTTTGGCATTTTCATTCCCAAATGAAGTTTTGTTGTACAAAGAATACCGGGTTAATTGGGGTAAATCCATGAATTTGTCTTGGTCGCGGTCCCATCTTTGTGCTGGTTGAACCACGTGGGCAGCTGTGAAATTATTCCACTTTTTTTTACCAAAACGCGTGTTAATGTTGTAGTGGTTTTCCCCAAAACTATTCAAATATGTGTTTACTAAAAGAGGGATATTTTTAGAATTCGACTGAGGAATAACATTGATTTGTCCAACCATGCTTTCGAATCCTTGAAGAACCGAAGAGGTGCCTTTTACTACAAAAATATTGTCAACAAGTGGGCCTTGAATAGTGCTAATGCCATAAGTGTAGGTTAAGCCCTGAAACATAGGAATACCATCAAACAAAACTTGGTTGTAAACGCCTGATAGACCCAAAATACGAAGCTCTTTTGAATTGGTAATCACATTGGTGGTAGTTGCCTGAACGGTACCTTGTGTTTCAAAACAACCTGCCAAGTCGCAACACGCGGCTTTTTTGAGTTCAGCAGATGTTATTACTTCGGTTTTCATGGTTTGCAAACCTATGTAGGCATTTGGGTCTTTTTTCATAGATTTGGTAACGCCATTGATTTGAAAAATGGGATACAAAATAATATTGACTTTGTCATTGGTGTATATTTTAATGGTGTCCGCTTGAAACTGAGGATGGCTAACGCTAATCTTAGTTGGTAAACTAATACTGTCTATCAAAAAAACACCCATAGAATCTGTATAAACCAGCTTGTTAGGATTGTTTAACAAACTGATTTGTGCTTTAGAAATAGCTTGATTACTTTGGTCAAGTACAACACCTCGAATAGATTGTTGCCCACTAAGGCTTGAGAAAATAAAAAAGCTTGTTATAAGTAGAAGTAAACTGAGTTTTTTTTGCAGGGAAAAAAGAAGAAAAATTAATTCATTTTTAACTGCAAAATTGAGTTGATTCAATATTGCATTCATCAGTAAACGACTTATGGAGTGCTTGATTTAACTTTGTGAATCTTGTCGTTCGGATCTTCGCAAGTGCCAGTGTTTTCTATCACTAATTTAAGCGCTTCTACTGTAATTTTACTTGGATTGTAAGTAATGGTAACAGCTTCTCCTTCTATTTTTACTTTTTTAACTCCCTTTTTTCTGTAAAGAGCAGTTTCAAGTATTTTTTGGTCGTTGCTACATCCCATTTCTGTAACGGTAAAAAGCACTGTTTGGGTGCTGTTAGCTTGTGGCGTTTGCGCTGTTATTGATGGTGTTAAGTATATTAAACTTAACGCCATAAGAATTGTTTTTATATGTTTTTTGATTGATAAATTCATTTTTTGTATTTTTTAATTGGATAAAATGGTAGGATAAGGTTTCGATTGGAATGAAACTATATCTTAGGCGGTTGCCACATTTTATGAATATAAAAAGACAAAAAGGATTCAGAGAAAGGGAACTTAAAACGGTTGGAACTGATGATTTCTAAAGATTCATTACTATTGAAATTGAGAAAAGTGACTCCCGTGCATGACCCGCAGGTAAAGAAAGGGGAACAGACATCGCAATGGTCGTTTTCGCTTTCTTGGTCATTGCAATGCTCATCGGATTCACAATGCTCATCATTGTCGTAATTGCTAGTCTGAAAACAGGTTGTTTCGGGAGGGCAGCATGGAACAAGGGAAAGCCCTATGACCAATATCACCATTATTGCCGAAACGAATTTCATCATACAAAAGTAAATTTTTTTTTGAATAATCAGAACTATTGACAGTAAAAATTTTAATAACAGATTTATTTATTCAAATTAAAAGTACTTTAAATTCCCTTTAAAACCGTGTTTTTTATTAACCTTTAGAATAGAATAATGCACTGGTAAAAAATAGTGGCATTTATTATAAGATATGTGATAGCAGGAATGGAAACGAAAAGACTGTCTTTGACTCTTATTCTCACTAGCAGTGCAAAAAACATTAACAAACCCAATCCTGCTGAGGAAATAAGTAATAGGATATTTGAGTGAAGGCCAACCAATAAACCTGTTGCACCCAATAACTCTAAAACAGCTGTTAGCGTACCAATTTTTTCGAGACCAAACCGTTTGAACTCGCTTTTCATTTTGGTCGAAACCAAATAAGCGATGCCATACCCCAAAAAGGAAATACTCGAAATTAAAGTGAGAATATAGGTTAAACTCACTTAGATTAGTTCTAAGTTAACCGCTGCAATAAACAAACACAATAGCAATAATATTAAAGAAGGCAATCGTTGAATCCAAGGATTACCCTTTTTGATATGGAAGTATTGTGCAGAGGTCATTAAAAAAGCAATTAGCAAGGAGGGTATTAATGCCAATTCGGAATACCAAATACCTGCGAATAAAAGGGTGGCTAATGCAATTTTTGAGGCACCAACGGAGCTACGAATAAAGTTGCTAAGGCCAAATTGATTGAATTCTTTTTCAACATTGTGAAAACGAAAGGTCCAAACATATACAATAGAAATTGCAACGATGGCTTGGGCGAAAATTGAATATTGGTTCATTTTTATAATTGATTTTAAGTCGAGACGACCTTTTTTTAGTTGTTGATTGAATCAATTGCGAATGAACATTTTAAAAAAAAGAAACTCAGATGCTTATTATCCTTTGACTAACTAGGGGATAATAACACAACAATATTACGCTTTATTTGATACAAAAGCGCTTTTTTTCTTATGCTTATAAATTTCTTCCTTAGTTGATCTGAGGGTAAAAGTCTCGAATGAGCCATGATGGAAGATGTAATACTAACCCTTTTGGTTTGCAGTTAAAGAATAAAAAGCTATAATTGTAATCTATGAAATGGTTGTTGTCGTTATTTAATAAAAACACTAAGATTGAAGAATCTAATTCAGATGATTCTTATACAATTAATATGCAACTATACTCAGAAAGTGAGTTTAATGGCATTAATCCTTATTTAATTAGTATACTTTATTTTCCTAATGAAATTGAGAGGGAAAAATTTGTTTTAAATTTCAATGAATTAATGGTTAAATGTGGAATCGATAATAAAACGTCAGTGAATGAATTTAATAGATTGATTGCTATTCAAGAGGAAAAAGATAATTATCTTTATCTTACTTACAGGAGATTTGTTGAATTTACTTTTTATAGTGTTTTTGTTAAAAATGGTGTAAAAACAAGAGAGCTTAAAAAAGATCAAACCCAATATAGCACTTATGAGGATATTGTTAAATCTTGGATAGTTTCAGAAATTGTTGAGTTTAATATTGAAAATAAAATATTGAATAATGAAAGTGATTTAGATTTTGAGGAAAAACTAATCAATGACAATCTTAATTTTTTGAAAGACAAACAATATAGATATAATTCTTACAAAACATTGGCAATTTCATTTGATAAAATTGGTAATAAATTAAAATTTGAGTTTTATTTGGGTAAAATAGAAAATGAACTTACCCAAGATGATAATCATATTTTAAATGATGATATATATAGGGATGATACATACAGGCTGTTTTTATTGCAGTTTATGTCATTTTCATATGATAGGCTAAATGATAAATTAAAATTTGATTATTACTTAAATAAAATAGAGAATGAATACAGGAAATATAATATTTCAGAGAAAATGATTGGAAAAGTTTTTAGAGAAATAGGGGAATTGTTTTTGTCTAAAAATGATGTTAAAAATTGCCTTAAGTGGTTTGAGTTAGGCATTGAGATATATCCTAAGTTAGGAGTCAAAAGAAAAATTAATGAATTAAAATCTCTTTAAATTTATTTTGAATAATAATGAATTAAATTATTACATGAATTTGTTTGTAATTGTATTGTGATTATATTGGCTCAGATGTAATATGTCCCATTTTACATACCTTATTACATTCGTCATTTTCTATAAGTATATTTACTTAAAATCCTAAAAAAACTAATTAAGTTTATGCTTTTTAAATATTTTTAAATTACTTTTGAAAGAAAAAAAATTATGAGTCTAACAACAATATTTTTATTATTAATCGCAGGAATTTTGTTATTGTATTTTTCTACAAGAACACCCAAAAGTGCATACACAGGTTTTTATAAGATTTACACACCAACTGGATTGTTATTTATTAAACAACTTGAAGAGATGTTTGATAATAATCAAAGTTTAAGCTCTGAAGCACTTTTTAGATTATATAATGAAAATTACAATTCAAATGTTAAAACTATAGATAATCTAGAAAAGGAGATTGGTGTTTCTAATTATTTAGAAGAGGAAAATGTAAAATTAAGTCAAAAGTTTATTGCTGGTGATTATTTTACAAATTTAGTTGATTCTTTGTTTTATAGATGGATGTTTGATTCAATGCCAATAACATCAAGAAACTCAGAAGAAGCTTTTAACGATTTTGGTATAAATATTCAAGATAACGAAGTGCTTTATCAACAATTTAAATCAGTTGATTTTTTAGAAGAAAAAAAGATAGTTATTGCTAATAACTATGGTGGTTTACAATATAGAATGTCATTAGGTGGTGGTATGTCCTATAGAATGGGAAGTTTAAAGGTTTCTCCAATAACAAAACAACAATTCGTGCCTTTAGATAGAGGAACAATGTATGTAACAAACAAAAGGGTTATTTTTATAGGAGTTAACAATAGAGTAAATAAAACTTTAAAGTTAGATGATATTATTGAAGTGAGTTTGTTTAGAGATGGTCTATTGATTGGTAAATCAAATGGGAAAAAACCTTTAATTGTTTTTTCTGAATATGTTATAAGTCCATTTAAAGCACCAAACAAAAGAGATCATTTGAACTTGTTTATTAGATTATTAAATAGGGTCATTCTAAACAATCAAGATAAAAATTTAAATTAATATAGTCAAAGTTTCCCTGTTCTCGCTCGCATCTTGCGAGTGATAAAAATCCTTGCCTCCGGCATCTTTTCTGTGTATTATTATGTTTCTGTGTTTTTGGAAATTTAGGTATAATGTAATATGTTTGTGGAATGAAAACTGAAAATGTAACACTTTATGGCACATATACAACTATTGTTGGTGAGGTAGGTGCCATTTTATTGCACACATATATAAGTTATGCAACATTTTAAATGAAAATACGCAAAGTAGAAATATCGAAATTTAGGTCAATCGAATCAGGCAGTTTCGATGTTGAAGATATTCTTGGAATTGTTGGACAGAACAATTCAGGCAAAACAGCAATACTTAGAGCATTAAACTCTTTTTTTAATCCTCAAATTGAACTTCAATATTACTTCTCAGGTGTAAATTTATACTCTACAAATAGAGCTATTCCGAAGATAATAATTTCATTTGCCAATGTACCAAACAAGGTCATTTACACTCCTTACATTGTAAATGACATTATTAAAATTAAACAGGAGTT
>JBIPNH010000128.1:0-6195 GCA_044373665.1 Bacteroidia bacterium | reverse complement strand
GGCCATATTATTGTTCAATGTATTGGCTCCACTTATCGATTATTTTGTAATAGATTCTAATAAAAAAAGGAGGTTAGCCCGTGTCAAATAAAAATTCAAACGTATACATTATACTATACACCTGTATAGTAACCTTAGTTTGTGGTACAGCATTATATTTGGCTGCATCAATACTAAAACCAGCTCAAGATGCCAATATTGAATTGGATAGAAAGAAAAAAATCTTGGCTACCATTATTAAATTAGACGAAACTTGGACTCCAGAGAAAGTTGAAGCAACATACAACAGCAGAGTAAAAGGCTATGTGGTTGATTTTTCAGGCAAAGTAGTTGAAGGTAAAAATGTAGTTGATATTAACGTAGACGCTGAAAATAAAAAACCAGCAAAAGACCGTTTGTATCCCGTTTTTGAAATTTCTTCTGAATCAAATCCAAACGAAACAGAATTCTTTGTTTTGGCTAGTAGTGGAAAAGGATTATGGGATAAAATATCTGCTTACATTTCATTGAAAAAAGATTTATCTACTATCAATGGTATCGTATTTTCTCACAAAGCAGAAACGCCTGGTTTGGGTGCTAGAATCACTGACGATGAAGCTGTTTACAGCAGATATGCTGGAAAAAGTATCTTTGAAGGCGAAACCTTAGTACCTGTTGTTATGAAAAAAGGTGAAGGAAACGATTATTCAAATGATCCACATGCTGTAGATGGATTAAGTGGTGCTACTAAAACAGCAATAGGTGTTAACGACATGTTAGCAGACTATTTGAGTGCTTACGAACAATTTATTAAATCAAAAAAATCAAAAATCTAATTATGAGTACAACAACAGCACAACCCGTTGTAAAAGAAAAAAGAGAATCCATTTTCTCTAAGAAAAATAGAAAATTATTAACTGACCCTCTTGATGGAAACAACCCAGTAACAGTTCAAATTTTAGGTGTTTGTTCAGCATTAGCTGTTACAGTAAAATTAGAACCAGCATTCTGGATGTCAGTAGGATTAACTTTTGTTACTGCATTTTCAAATTTGTTTATTTCAATTTTAAGAAATACAATTCCTTCAAGAATCAGAATCATTGTTCAATTGGCTATCGTTTCATTGTTTGTAATTTTAGTTGACCAAATTTTGAAAGCTTATGTCTATGATATTTCTAAAACACTTTCTGTATTCGTTGGTTTAATTATTACCAACTGTATTGTAATGGGACGTTTAGAAGCATTTGCAATGGCAAACAAACCAATTCCTTCATTTATAGATGGTATTGGAAATGGGCTTGGTTACGGATTAATTTTAATGGTTCTTGCATTTTTCAGAGAAATATTGGGTTCAGGTTCATTATTTGGATTCAAAATATTTGAAGCAGCAGGTATTCCATTTATTGGTAACGGAGTAATGATGATTCCAGCTGGTGCTGCAATCCTTATTGGACTATTAATTTGGGCTCAAAGAGCAAGAAACGGTTACAGAGAAACAGAATAAATAACTTTTTAAAAAAAACATTATGCTTATTGCAAATTCATTAATTAATATAGCTGTTAAATCGATTTTTATCGATAACATGATATTCTCAGTGTTTCTGGGAATGTGTTCCTACTTGGCTGTTTCTAAAAAAGTATCTACTGCTTTTGGTTTAGGTATGGCCGTAATATTCGTACTTGGTTTCACTGTTCCTCTTAACTGGGCTATTGAAAAGTTTTTTCTTAATCCAGGTGCTATGGAATGGATAAACCCAAGCTTTGCAACTCTTGATTTAAGCTTCTTATCCTTTATTGTGTTTATTTCAGTAATTGCTGCATTTACACAATTAACAGAAATGGCAGTTGAAAAATTAAGCCCTGCTTTGTATTCTACTCTAGGTATATTCTTGCCTCTTATCGCTGTTAACTGTTCAATTTTAGGTGGTGCCTTGTTTATGAGTCAAAAAGGATTCACAAACGTAGGTGAACCTATTGTATACGGTTTAGGCTCAGGTATTGGATGGATGATTGCTATCGTTGCACTTGCTGCAATTAGAGAAAAACTTAAATACAGCGATGTGCCTGCTCCTTTAAAAGGTTTAGGTATTACTTTTATCATCGTTGGTTTAATGGCATTCGGGTTTTTAAGTTTTATGGGTTTCGAATTAAAATAATAGAACGAACATGATTTTAAATATATTATTAGACATTGATACTACTTCATTAATTTTATCTGGAGTAGTTCCAACCGTTGTTATTTTAGCATTGGTTTTAGTCCTCATTTTTGCTGCCAAATATTTGGTGCAACAAGGTGACGTACAAATTGTGATTAACAATGAAAAAACAATTACTGTAGCGGCAGGTGGCACTTTACTTACAGCGCTTGCTAACGAAAAAATATTCTTACCATCTGCTTGTGGTGGTGGTGGAACTTGTGCCATGTGTAAATGTGTAATTTCTGAAGGTGGTGGTGACATTCTTCCAACAGAAACTGGTCACATCAACAGAAAAGCTCAAAAAGAAGGTGTTCGTTTAACTTGCCAAGTAAAGGTTAAAAACAACATGAAAATCCAAATTCCTGATGAGATTTTTGGTATTAAAAAATGGGAATGTGAAGTGGTTTCTAACTACAACGTTGCCTCATTTATTAAAGAATTTGTTGTTAAATTACCTGAAGGAGAAAGTTTACATTTCGAAGCTGGTGGATACATCCAAGTAGATGTTCCTCAGTGTGAAGTTGCTTTCAAAGACATGGACATCAGACCATTACCTGGCGACCCTGCTGGTGATGATAAATTCAAACCAGATTGGGATAAATTCAAATTGTGGGACTTGAAAATGAAAAATCCTGAACCAATCTTCAGAGCTTATTCAATGGCCAACCACCCTGCTGAAGGAAACATTGTAAAACTGAATATTCGTATTGCTACGCCGCCTTGGGACAGAGCTAAAAATGCTTGGATGGATGTAAACCCAGGTATTTGTTCTTCTTATGTGTTTGGTTGCAAACCGGGCGACAAAGTAACTATCTCAGGTCCTTATGGTGAGTTCTTTATTAAACCAACCAAAGCAGAAATGTTATACGTTGGTGGTGGTGCTGGTATGGCTCCTTTGCGTTCACACTTATTCCACTTATTCCACACCTTGAAAACAACAGATAGAACTGTTACTTATTGGTACGGTGGTAGAAGTAAACGTGAATTGTTCTACATCGATGAATTTAGAGCGATTGAAAAAGAATTCCCTAACTTTAAATTCCATGTGGTATTGAGCGAACCTATGCCAGAAGACAATTGGGTTAACAAAAAAGATGTGAACGACCCTGAGGGTGATGGATTCACAGGATTTGTTCATAACGCCGTTATTAATGAATATTTGGCTAAACACAAATCACCTGAAGACATTGAGTTCTATTTCTGTGGTCCACCAATGATGAACCAAGCCGTTATCAAAATGTGTGACGATTGGGGTATTCCTAAAGAAAATGTTGCCTTTGACGATTTCGGAGGATAATAACTCCCCTACTTTATATAAAAAAGTCCATCATTATGATGGACTTTTTTTTGGAATAGAAATTAGCTGGAATTGGATTTTGTTCTATTATCGATAATCGTCAATCATCTTAATATTTTTATTAAGATGATTGAATGAAAAATTAAGCAATTGAGATTTCACTTCATTAAAAAGACCTCATTCTACTTGAAATTGACTGATTAACTCCACTTATTTCAACAATTTTCACTTTTTTTTCAATTGTGTTACTTTGCTTATTTCAATATTCAAAATTTAATTCTTAATTTGCAGCATGAATCAAGAGATAGAAAATGTTGAATGTTTAATTATAGGAAGTGGACCTGCTGGATTTACAGCAGCCATCTATGCTGCTAGAGCTGATATGAAACCGGTGATGTATGAAGGATTACAACCGGGTGGTCAATTGACTATTACAACTGATGTAGAGAATTACCCGGGCTATCCCGATGGTATTATGGGACCTGAAATGATGGATAATTTCAAAAAACAAGCGGTTCGTTTGGGAACTGATGTGCGTTATGGATTAATTACGAAAGTTGATTTTAGCAAACGTCCCTTCGTTTGTATTGCCGATGAAACCAAAACGATAGTGGCTCAAACTGTTATTATTGCTACTGGCGCAAGTGCCAAATGGCTCGGCATACCAAGTGAACAAAGATTAAATGGCAGTGGTGTTAGTGCTTGTGCTGTTTGTGATGGCTTTTTTTACAAAGGTAAGGATGTTGCCATTGTTGGTGCAGGTGATACAGCCTGTGAAGAAGCAAGTTATTTAGCAAAATTATGTAGCAAAGTTCACATGATTGTTAGACGTGATGAATTCAGAGCTTCTAAAGCCATGCAACACCGTGTTTTAAATACACCAAATATTGAAGTACACTTTAACTCAGAAACCGACGAAATACTTGGCGACCAAGTAGTAACCGGTGTTAGAATAAAAAACAATGTGGACCAATCGACCAAAGAAATTGAAGTTTCAGGTTTCTTTGTTGCCATAGGTCACACGCCTAATACAGGTATTTTCAAAGGACAGTTGGACATGGATGAACAAGGTTATTTAATAACTAAAGCAGATTCAACTTACACCAATATTCCGGGAGTTTTTGCTTGTGGTGATGCCCAAGACAAAATATACCGTCAGGCAGTGACTGCTGCAGGAAGCGGTTGTATGGCTGCTTTAGATGCTGAACGTTGGTTAGCTGCTCAAGAGTAATTACAAATGTCCTCTCCTCCTATTCACCTGAATGAAGCTCAAGAATTAGTAGATGCATGGATTAAAAAACATGGCGTTCGCTACTTTAATGAGTTAACAAATATGGCAATATTAATGGAAGAGGTGGGTGAATTGGCTCGCATTATTTCCCGTAAATATGGCGAACAATCTTTCAAAGAAAGTGATAAAAAACATGATTTGGGAGATGAAATGGCTGATGTGTTATGGGTTTTAATCTGTTTGGCCAATCAAACGGGGATCGACCTAAACGAGGCTTTTGCCAAAAACATGGAGAAAAAAACTCAAAGAGACAATCAGAGGCATTTAAACAATGAAAAGTTGAAATAAAAATCAAGCTTCTTTTTTTACCTTCTTAATCCTTAAATTTGCAATTATAATATGACCACTTACGAAGCCATTATTGGTTTAGAAATACACATACAATTACTGACAAAAAGTAAAGCTTATTGCAGTGACCTAGCGGAATACGGCGCATTACCAAACACTCAAGTTAGCCCTATTTCTTTGGCACACCCAGGCACTTTACCCAAGCATAACAAAGAGGTTATTGAAAAAGCGATTATGATGGGTTTGGCGCTGAATTGTAACATCACCCGCAATAACCGTTTTGATAGAAAAAACTATTTTTATGCGGATTTGCCTAAAGGGTACCAAATTACGCAAGATAAAACTCCTATTTGTACAGGCGGTTTTGTAAGCATCAAAAACAAAGATGGTGAAGAAAAATCCATTCGTATTACCCGAATCCACATGGAGGAAGACAGTGGTAAAAGTATGCACGACCAAGATTTAAATGACACTTTGGTCGATTACAACCGTGCAGGCGTTCCGTTGATAGAATTGGTTAGTGAACCTGATTTAAAAAGTGCCGATGAAGCCTATGAATTTGTGAGTGAAATGAGAAAATTAGTGCGCTATTTAGGAATCTGTGATGGTAACATGGAAGAAGGTTCCTTGCGTTGTGATGCTAACGTTTCTATTCGCCCTGTGGGAACCACAACCTTTGGAACTAAAGTCGAAATCAAAAACATGAACTCTATTTCCAACGTGAAAAGAGCAATAGAGAGTGAAATTATCAGACAAACAGAATTACTCAACAGTGGTCAAACCTTTGTTTCCGAAACCCGTGGATTTAATGCTTTAAAAGGTCAAACTTTCAGTATGAGAACCAAAGAAGCAGCGAATGATTACCGTTATTTTCCTGAACCTGACCTACCTCCATTTGTGGTTAGTGATACCTATTTACATCAACTTACAGAAACACTACCTGCCCTTCCTCACCAATTGTACAACCGTTTGAAAAATGATTTGGCACTCCCTGAATATGATGCAAAAACCATTACTGAGGACAAAGATTTAACCAATTATTTTTTACAAATAACAGAACATACCACCAATTACAAATCGGCGGCTAACTGGACTTTAGGGACCATTAAATCCTACTTAAATGAACAAGCAATGGATATTAA
>JBIPNH010000127.1:0-6210 GCA_044373665.1 Bacteroidia bacterium | reverse complement strand
TTTCTATTCAAACTAAATATTCAATGTTTTTATACGATAAAAAAAACATATTAGCAATTGCATTTGTCTCTGTTTTACTGGGTTTTGTTTGGTTTCAAAGTCAAGGTGTTGAAGGTGGATTAGACAGTTGGAACCATTATCTTATCTCAAAATTATCGGTAAAACATCCGGAGTTATTTCTTGACCAATGGAATAAACCGGTTTTTACATGGCTCACTTTTGGGGTTTGTCAATTTGGTTTTAAAGCTTTAATAGCTTTCAATATCTTTTGTGTTGTTCTAAGTGCTTGGTTACTAGCGAATGGATTATCCAAAACTTCATTTAAAGAGTCATGGATTATAGTTCCAATGCTAGTTTTTACACCAGTTTTACTTTCCAATACGATATCGGGACTCACCGAGCCGCTTAATGCATTAATCCTTTCCTTAGTCTTTTATCTGTGGATGAAAGATTACACTAAATCAACTCTAATTGTAGCATCCTTTTTACCTTATGTAAGAACAGAAGGATTTGTGATTTTGGCCGCTATTTTTGTTTTGGTTATTCTACAAAGAAAGACAAAAGATTTATTGTATTTATTGATTGGAAGTTTGGTAATGAACGTGGTAGGATTTATTATCACCAAAGAACCTTTTTGGATTATAACTTCCAATCCATATTTGAAACACGAATTGGAAGGAACATTCGACCCTGGAAATGGGCCTTTTTTACACTTTTTTAATCAAGCACGTGCATTGTTTGGTTTGCCTCTTTTACTGATGTTTGTTCTATCAAATATTACTTTTTTAATTTTAAGCATCAAAAACAAGAAAATTGATTTTAAATGGTTGCTTCCAATTTTGGTTTTTTGGTTTTATTTCATGGCACATACCTTAATATTTTATTGGGGAATATTGGGCTCTCATGGTTTAACAAGAGTGATGGCTGTAATAGCACCTGCCATGGTACTTAGTGTATTTTATTTTGTTAATTACTGTTTTAAAAACTTTAAATATCAAAAACAGTTGTATTTGTTAATTGCATTAGTAGTTGTTTGGGTTGGATACAAAGAAACTGGATATGCCAAACCATATCAACTTAGTAAAGCCACTGTAAAAAAAGACGAGTCGCAAGTTAATTTTATAAAAGCAGGAGAGTGGTTGCAACAAAATAAGCTGATGAACAGACCCATTATACATCAATCACCTTATTTTAATGTCTATTTTGACAAAGATTATTTAGATGTAAGTAATTCATATTATGTGTGGTCAATCGACAAGAATAACGATTGGGCTGTTAAGGGTGTCATTGTGATTTGGGATGGTTTTTCGGCAGTTCGTGAGGGAAATATGCCATTAGAATGGTTACTTCAAAATCCAAAATACAAGAAAATACACTTTATCGAAGGGCACATCAAACCTTCAGAAAATGTTACTCAGTATGATATTCATATCTTTGAAAAGACAGAAAACTAAACGAAAGTGTTAATTTATTTTGATTTCAATGGTTAGTTTGTTGAGTAATAATTGACTATTTGTAGACAATACTTGAGTTGTCAGAACTAATCTTTGGATAAAAAAAGAGAATGTTATATTTTTGCCAAAAATATATATATGGCAACAGCATCAGATTTATCAGTAGGAATGTTCATTAAGTACAATGGCGAGTTAGTTCAAATAACAGAATTCATTCACCGTACACCAGGTAATTTAAGAGCTTTTTATCAAGTTAAGATGAAAAACGTTAAAAATGGCAAGTCTGCTGAAAACAGATTCAACACCGGTGAAAAGGTTGAAATAGTGAGAGTAGAGGTTAGAGAATTGAATTATCTATATAAAGATGGAACAGATTTAATCTGTATGGACAATGAGTCTTTTGAACAATACAATATTCCTGAAGCTTTCTTTGGCAATGCTTCTGCTTTCATGATTGAAAACATGACGATTTTGGTTTCATTTGAAAATGGAGAAACACCAATAGGCGCAACGCCTCCAACGCACGTTGATTTAGAAGTCGTTTATACCGAACCAGGTGAAAGAGGAAATACAGCAACAAATACATTAAAACCAGCAACAGTATCTACGGGTGCCTCAGTAATGGTTCCATTATTTGTAAACACAAACGATAAAATTAAAATTGATTTAAGAACCATAGAATACGTTGAAAGAGTAAAATAATGGATTTTTTAACTAGCGATTCTAATTTTCTGGGAATAACTGAGCCTGAGTTATTTCAATACGATTCATCAAAAGTAGTGATTCAATCTGCCCCATACGAACATACTTCATCGTATCTCGAAGGGAGTAAATTTGGTCCATCTGAAATTATAAAAGCAAGTCATTTTGTTGAGTTTTATGACGAGGAAACAGACCACGAAGCGTATGCTAACTATGGCATTTGTACCTTACCCGAAATACAGTTTAATGGCAAAGTAGATGCCGAGGCTATTGCAATAATTGAACAAGAAACAGAAAAGCATTTGAATAATGACAAGTTTGTAATTTCATTAGGTGCCGAACACACTGTAACTTACGGTTTTGTAAAAGCATTCAAAAACAAATACAAACATTTTTCTGTGTTACAAATTGATGCACACAGTGATTTAAGATTAGCATACCACGATAATCCATACTCGCATGCTAGTGTTATGGCGCGTGTTCACGATTTAGAATTACCTATTTGTCAAGTTGGTATAAGAGCTCAATGTAAACAAGAGGCAGATTTAATAAAATCATCTCCGCTTATTAATACTTGGTTTGCCCACCAAATTCAAGACAATGACGATTGGATGGACGCATGTATTGCTAAACTCGAAGATAAAGTATATATAACGATAGATGCCGATGGTTTTGACCCAAGCGTTTTACCTGCGGTTGGAACAGCTGAACCAGGAGGATTAATGTGGCATCAAGGTTTAAAGTTTTTAAGAAAAGTTGCCGAGAAAAAACAAATTATTGGTTTTGATATCGTGGAATGTGCCCCAAAAGAAGGTGAAATACTGTCTCAATTTAACTTAGCTAAACTTTTGTATAAATTATTAGGCTATTGTTCTGCAAACCAATCTATAAAATAGAATGAAAATTTATTTCGACCATGCAGCTACTTCGCCTATTCACCCTGAGGTAGTTGAATTAATGTATCAAATATTAAAGGACGATTTTGGAAATCCTTCATCTTCACATTCTTTTGGTAGAAAAGCCAAAGCGTATCTTGAAACATCTAGAAAAAAAATTGCAGAATTACTGAATGTAACCCCTGCTGAAATTATTTTCACATCAGGAGGAACCGAAGCGGATAATCAAATATTAAGAGGGAGTGTTCATGACTTAGGTGTAAAAACCATCATTTCTTCACCCTTAGAACACCATGCTGTTCTTCATACTATTGAAGAGTTAAAGGAAAATAATGGTATCAAAGTAGAGTATGTAAATTTAACTCCACTTGGTCACATTGATATGTTGCATTTGGAGCAATTACTCCAAAATTCTAGCAATGTTTTGGTTAGTTTAATGCACGCTAATAATGAAATTGGCAATATGATTGACCTAAAAGAAGTGGGTGATTTGTGTAAAAAATACAATGCTTTATTTCACAGCGATACGGTTCAAACAATGGGTAATTATTCATTGGATTTTAACGAACAAACGGGAATTAATATAGATTTTGCGGTTGGTGCAGCTCACAAATTCAATGGTCCTAAGGGTGTTGGATTTATGTATGTTAAGAAAAAACATAAGTTTAAACCTCTTATAAGTGGTGGTTCTCAAGAACGTGAATTAAGGGCAGGAACAGAAAATGTTTATGGTATTGCAGGCATGTCACGTGCATTGGAAATCGCTTATTCAGGTTTAACTGAAAAGCAAAATCATTTAAAGGAAATTAAATCGTATTTTACAGATAGAGTGAAGTCAGAACTTAGCGAAATTAAATTCAACGGCGATTCTGATGGACAAAGTTCTTTTACGGTTTTAAATTTAGCTATTCCTCCACGCTTGGCTACTGAAACGTTGTTGTTCCAATTCGACTTAAATGGTATTGCAGTTTCTGGAGGCAGTGCTTGTTCATCGGGGAGCAATAAAGGCTCACATGTTATTAGAGCAATCAAAATGAACGAAGGTTATGCACCTATTCGTTTTTCTTTTGGCAAAACGACCAAAAAAGAAGAAGTGGATATTGCGATTGATTTTTTAAAATCACTTTTCAATTAATTATGAGTACTAAAATAAATATTGCCATTGATGGATATTCAAGTTGTGGGAAAGGGACATTAGCAAAAGCATTGGCTCATCATTTCAATTATTTATTTGTAGATTCAGGAGCCATGTATAGGGCAGTAACTTGGGCTATACAAAAAGAGAAAATAGAGTTAACTCAAATTGATAAAGTTTCGGATTTATTGAATAGAATTAACATTAGATTTATTTATTCTGAACAAGATAAGTTTTATCAAACCTACATTAATGACCAAAATATAGAAAAAGAAATCAGGTCAATGGAGGTGAGCAGATACGTAAGTGAAGTTAGTGCAATAAAAGAAGTTAGAGATTTTTTGGTTAATCAACAGCAACAAATTGGCTTAAAAAAAGGAGTGGTTATGGATGGTAGGGATATTGGTACAGTGGTATTTCCTGATGCCGAATTAAAAATATTTATGACTGCACGACCAGAAGTTAGAGCGCAAAGAAGACATCACGAAATAGTATCGCGTGGTGACACTCACACTTCATATAACGATGTTCTAAGTAATTTAACGGAGAGAGATTCCATGGATTCGTCACGTTCAATAAGTCCATTAAAACCTGCATCAGATGCGTTGGTTTTGGATAATTCAGAAATGACAAGGGAGCAACAATTAACGATTGCTATCGATTGGGTCAATGAAAGAATTAAGAATCTATCTTAAAATTGTAGATTTTTTAAGAAAAACTAAACTGCCATTTTTTCTAATATAACCGACCAAACCAATTCCATTGGCAAAATAAACCTCATTGAATATTGGGTTATTTCTTAATTTAATTCTTAAAACAGACTGAAAAGTTCTATTTCCAATGGTTCTGCTGTCTAACAATTGAACAGAATCTCCAGCTTCTATAGGTGGTAAAAATTTAGCATCAGTATAGAAAAACAAAGCACCAACAGTAAAGGTGTCGTTTGACTTGTAAATCATTGAAATACGATCATTGAATGCATTAATAGATTTGCCGCCTGATTCAATTCTCATTAAAAATGAAGCATTTGCAGTTGGACTAACTAATTCGTAATATAAAACTTCGTTGTTAGAAATATCTGGATTTACATAAGTGTTGTAGTGATTTGCTACATAATAGTCAGTTTCTTTATTAGTATCATTAACATTTACATAGGTGAGTTTTGAGCCATTTTGGATGTTAAAAAACTTCTTGGGAACTTCATTAATGTCAATAGCAGGAATTTCCTTGTCATCACAACTCGACAAAAGAAAAATTATCGATAAAACAGATAGAAAAGGTTTGTAATATTTCATTTTAAAGTGCAAATTTGAGGAATTTTAATGTCTAAAAAAAATTAAGTCGATTAACAATGTCAACAACTGTCCAAGATATCATAAAAAACAAAGCAAAAGAGATTGCCCAAGAGGTTATTGAAATCAGGCATCACATACATTCCAATCCTGAATTATCTTTTCAAGAATTTGAAACTGCTAAATTTGTCGAAACTTATTTGCAATCATTAGGTTTACATACACATCGGATTTCAGAAACAGGTGTTTGGGCAATGATAGAAGGTGCAAAACCTGGAAAAACGGTTGGACTAAGGGCCGATTTAGATGCATTGCCAATTGAAGAGCAATCAACAAAATCGTATGTTTCACAAAATAAAGGGGTAATGCATGCCTGTGGTCACGATGTTCATACGGCTTGTTTGCTAGGCGCTGCAAAAATTTTAACACAGTTAAAAGACCAATTGAGCGGAAATATCAAATTGATTTTTCAACCAGGGGAAGAGAAATTGCCTGGTGGTGCGAGTTTGTTAATCAAAGAAGGTATTTTATCCAATCCTCCTGTTGATTTTATGATTGGACAACATGTTATGCCATTAATAAAAACTGGAAATGTTGGATTCAGAAAGGGTTTATACATGGCAAGTACAGATGAAATATACATAACAATAACAGGAAAAGGAGGGCATGGCGCTATGCCGCACATGGGAGTCGATCCTATCGCTGTTTCAGCAGCTATTATTACCAACTTA
>JBIPNH010000126.1:0-6228 GCA_044373665.1 Bacteroidia bacterium | reverse complement strand
TACTTTCGCCACCACTGTTAATTAATCCAGCTTTCCCCATGTAACAATTGGCTACTTGGTAACGGCATAAATCAATTGGGTGATCTGTATTTAATTCACTGTAAACTTTTGGATGTGTTTTTCCAAAATTAACAGCATTGTAACCACCATTGTTGGTAGGTAATTTTTGTTTGATAATATCCGCTTGAATTGTAACTCCCAAATGATTGGCTTGAGCCGTTAAATCTGTTGAAGTATGGTAATCAATCCCGTCTTTTTTGAATCCAGGATTTCTTAAGTAACACCATAAAATGGTTGCCATTCCTAGCTCATGTGCTCTTTCAAATGCTTGAGCAACTTCTACTATCTGTCTTGCAGACTCATTTGAACCGAAATAAATAGTTGCTCCAACAGCTGTAGCACCTAAATTCCATGCTTCATCAACACTACCGAACATTATTTGGTCAAACTTATTTGGGTATGATAAAAATTCATTGTGATTTAACTTCACAATAAAAGGAATTTTGTGTGCATATTTTCTGCTGCAAGAGGCTAATACTCCATAAGTTGAAGCAACCGCATTACATCCACCTTCTATTGCTAATTTAACGATATTTTCAGGGTCAAAATAAATTGGGTTTGGGGCAAATGAAGCACCCGCACTGTGTTCAATCCCTTGGTCAACAGGCAATATACTTACGTAACCTGTTCCTGCTAATCTACCATGGTTATATAAAGCACTTAAACTTCTTAAAACTTGTGGTGAACGATTCGTGTGTGCAAATGCTCTGTCTATAAAATCATTTCCTGGCAAATGCAAGTGTGATTTATCAATGGTTTTACATTGGTGAGATAATAAACTTTCTGAATCCGATCCTAATAATTCTTGAATTTTTGATATACTCATTTTTTTCTTTGTATAAGGCGGCAAAAATATAAAAATAATGATAAATGATAAAATCTTTTTTCAAGGCATTTGTCTACAACTACCTTTTCATGCTCATATAAAACCGATTCATCTCAGTAATTTTGCCCTAGTACAAGCATTACAAATTAATTAAAAGAGCCTACAATATGGTCGTAAAGGACCTTTAAGTCTTTTTCCTCCTCTGTTAAATGAGCTTTTGCAAAAACCTCCTCAGCTGACCTCAATTTAAATCGATTATCGACCCATTCCATCACGGTAGGGTGAACTTTTACTCTAAAATCGATTGTATTATCTGCCATTTTCATCACATCAACAGTGAGATAAGCACACAAATGACACCAAGTGTAAATGTCATAAGCCACAAAATCGGCCAAACTAAAGATAGCAAATCCTTTTTTTTCCTTTTGAGTAAAAGGATCTGTGTACTGATAATATTTCCATGGTTGTAAGTTATGAGGGTGACCACCTGCTATAATATCAACGCCACATTCATTGAATAATCGCTCATATAAATCTATCGTAACTTGCGACGGAAAAGCTTGGTATGCATTACCTGCATGTACCGAAATAACTATTAACTCTGCACCATCCTCTTTAGCTGCAACAACCTCACTCTTTACTTGTTCCAATGAGCAATTTGGTACATTTAAAGGCAATAAATTAACTAAAAAGGCTTGTTCAGGCTTTAATTCTATAGCATTGAGTGAATAAGTGTAAGCTAAAAATGCCACTTTTATCCCATTTTTCTCAATGATTTGATAGGTTTTTTGCTCTTTACAAGAAGCTACTCCTACGGGCAATATTGACTTATCTTCTAAGAATTTAATCGTATTCAAAAGCCCATCTTTGCCTTTGTCTAAAGAGTGATTATTGGCAAAACTCAAAATATCATATCCTTTGTATTGTCCATTTCCACTAAAGACAGAGAACAATTCTTCATCACCATTAAAATACATGTTATTAAGCATCACTTCAGGCACAAAACCCATTGATTGACTTGTATCTATCGGCGTTTCTAAATTTGCAAAAACAATATCAGAACCAAAAAACTTAGGCCCTATTTCGTCCCAAAGATTAACACATGATTTTTTATTAATTAACTCGTAAGGCATTAAATCCCCACCTATACTTATCGTTAATTGGCTTTTGAATGTGTGTTCCGACGTAAATGTATTCTCTTTGTTTTGAAAATATGCAATAATTACTTTAGAATACTTAGTGGCAGATTGGTAATAATATTTGTAAGAAAAATAGATTAAATCTTTCCAAGTTATTGTCCTTGGATTTTCCTCAAATTCTCTTGGAAATTGCCACTTCTTACCTTTGAAAACAGAAACAACACTGAGCAGTGCCGCTAAGATACCACATATTATTTTTCCTTTGACGGTATAAGGTCTTACGACTTTCAATACGTTTTATATTACGCCCAACAAAATCCTTCCTAACAAAAAATATACTCCCAAACCCACAATGTCATTGATTGTTGTAATAAAAGGACCTGTTGCCAAAGCAGGGTCAATATTAAACTTATCGAGCACCAAAGGGGTAATAGTTCCCAAAAGTGAGGCAAAAATAATGACTGTTACCAAAGCAGAACTCACTACAATGCTCAAATCATAACCGTGTCCTAGCAGCATATTAAAACTCAATAAAATCGCTGAACAAATCAAACCATTTAAAAGAGAAACCGTAAATTCCTTTCCTAATTTAGGAAAAATATTTTTACTTTTAAGCGTATTATTCGCCAAACCCTGAACGATAATTGCAGAAGATTGAACACCCGCATTTCCACCCATAGCAGCAACAACGGGCATAAAAAAGGCCATTTTGGGCAAATGAGAGATATCACCCTCAAAATTAGAAATTATCATAGAACTACCTAATCCCCCTAATAGTCCAACCATTAACCAAGGCAAACGAGCCCTTGAAAGTATATAAACACTGTCACTACTTTCTACATTTTCACTTAAACCCGCTTGTAACTGGAAATCCTTATCGGCTTCTTCCTTTATAAAATCAACAACGTCATCGATGGTAATACGACCAATTAAACGAATCATGCTATCTACAACAGGAATGGTAATTAAATCGTATTTATTCATCAATCTAGCAACCTCTTCACCTGTGGCATAGGCATTAACAGCAATGAAATTAATATTCGTAATTTCGATTACAGAAATATGCGGTTTGGACAAAACAATATCTTTCAAAGAAACAACCCCTTTTAGAATAGACCTGTCATCGACCACATACACAGCATGCACCGAATCCACTTCCTCTGCTTGCTTTCTTATCTCTTCTATACATTGACTAACAGTCCAATTGTATTTTACTTGAACCAACTCCTTCGCCATTAATCCACCTGCTATATCATCGGCATAGTGGAGCATCGCCGCAAGACTATTGGCATAATCCTGATCTTCAATATAGGATAAAACCTCCTCAGCTTTTTGGGTTGGGAGAATACTTAAAATATCTACCGCATCATCTGAATCAAGAAATCCAAGTACATCTTGAGCTATTTCTTGAGGGGTGTAACCTTTAAAAAAGCGTTCTTGCAATTCCTCATCAAGCGACCTAATTATTTCAACCGCTTTTTGTTTTTCAACATGATTGATGATAAACTTGGCTTCATCAAGTTCGATATCCCAAAATATGTCAGCAATATCCTCAGGTCTGTATTGCAACAATAGAGACTTGACCAATTCAACATCAAAAGAAGCTAAAATTGGTTTAATTTCCAGAAGCAATTGTTTGTCAGACACTAAGTTTTTCATATTGATTTTTCGATAAATAAAGTAAGTTTTATAAATTCATCAACCCCTAACTGTTCGGCACGCAATTTAGCAAATTCATCTGTTTCCTTTAAATTAAATTTATGTAACGCATTTCTTAGTGTTTTACGCCTTTGATTAAAAGCGGTTTTTACCACATCGAAAAACAATTTTTGATTACAAGGCATTACAAAATCCTTTTTTCTAATACATTTAATAACCCCAGATTTAACCTTGGGAGGCGGAATAAACACACCGGGCTCAACCGTAAACAAATATTGTGTGTCATAAAAAGCGTTTAACAACACACTTAATATTCCATAAGTTTTCGACCCTTTTGGAGCCACTAATCTTTCGGCTACTTCTTTTTGGAACATACCTCCAAAACCTTCTATTTGTTGGTGAAATTGCAAAACCTTAAATACGATTTGGGAACTGATATTATAGGGATAATTACCAATAATAAAGGTATTGGATTCAATTAATTCTGCTAACAATTTATCATTAAGAATATCCCCTTCTATCATTTGAAGTGATTTGAATTCGTCTTTGGTTTTAAGGTATTGAATCGATTCTTGGTCAATTTCCACTAAAGAAACCGGTTGATAGTTTTGGACCAAAAATTGGGTAAGCACACCCATACCCGGACCAATTTCAATCATCTTTGAATGATTAGTTAGAAACTCGTCTTTAAACATTACCGCAATCTTTTCTGCTACGGACAAGTCATTGAGAAAATGTTGACCTAGATGTTTTTTGGGTTTTACGTATGTTTTCAAGCTAAAAAAATATTTTTCAAAATAAACGAAACTTTTATAACTTTGTCAGAAATTTTTTCCAAATTTTCATTTGGTATAATTTTTGAAATAAGAATAGAGTATAATTTTACATAACATGAAAAAAATAATATTACCAATCGTTTTAGCATTATTCAGCTTTGGCAGTTTAAGCGCTCAAACCGAAACGCCTGCAGCGCCTGCAACCCCTCAAAATCCTGAATTCATCCAATTCAAAACAAGCACCTACGATTTTGGGAACATTAAGCAAAACATTCCTGTATCACATGTTTTTAATTATAAAAACGTTGGTGACAGAGATATTACCATAAACAATGTACAAGCTTCTTGCGGATGTACTACTCCAAATTGGAAAGGTGGCATTTACAAACCGGGCGACAATGGCGAAATTACAGCTACATTTAACGCTGCAAGTCCAGGCTTTTTCTCTAAAAACATCACAGTTATGTCTTCAGAAGGAGTTATGACCTTGTACATTACAGGAACCGTTTTAACAGATGCTGAGTACAATTTATGGAAAGCTAAAAAAGACGAAGAAGATGCTTTGAACAAAACAAAAACTAGCAATACGCCAAAAGCTGTAAAAAAACCAAAATCAGCTACAAAAGCTAAACCAGCAACACCAGCAAAACCTGCTTCAAAAACAAAATAATCTTTAAAAAAATATTCCATCATGAAAAAAGCAATTCTATTCAGTTCAGCTTTAATTTTATTTGTGTCTCTATCTGCATTCCAGCCCAAGAAACCCAAAAAACCTGTTAAGAAAAAAACAAGTACAGAACAATCTGCTACTCCAACAAAAAACGCCCCTAAAGTGGTTCTTTCAGACAAAGCTTTTGATTATAAACTAGACAAAACATTCCACGATTTTGGAAAAGCAAATGAAGGCGACCAAGTAACAACAGCTTACACCCTTACTAACACTGGGAAAGAGCCTATCATCATTCAAAATCACACTGTTGAATGTGGTTGCACTACACCTGACTACCCAAAAGAACCAATTATGCCGGGCAAATCTGCTAAAATCAATGTTGGATTTAACACAGCAGGGAAACTTGGAACCAACAACAAAAAAGTAACCTTAACAACTAACGGCGGTTCTATCGAACTTACCTTTAAATGTGAAGTAACTGAAAAAGCAAAAGTTGACCCAATCGCTCCAGGGATTATCATCAAGCCTAACAATAACTAAACCAATCAAATATTTAAAATGCAACAATTCATCATTGTTGCATTTTTTTATTATTACAATCCCTAATAAAGTTTAAATTCAATATAGCAATACAAACATGATGAGTCATTTCCTTTTATTGAAACTCAAAATAATTTCGGCATAAAATTTGATACATTTAAAATCAGAAACCTACACAACCACATTATGATATCTTTCTTTACTACAATTTTTGCTTTAGTTGGCTTATTTCAAACGCCCGAAAACACCGCTCAAACCAACCCTCAGCCGGTTGAAATTGAATGGAAAAAAACAACCCATGATTTTGGCGAAATAGTTCAAGGTTCTAAATCAAAGTACACTTTTACTTTTGTAAACAAAGGAACAACGCCTATTGTTATTACCAGTGCTACCGCTTCATGTGGTTGTACCGTTCCTAGCTACAGCAAAGAACCTGTTGCTCCTAATCAACAAGGCACAGTGACTGCTATTTTTGACTCAGCAGGAAAAATGGGAAACTTTGTTAAAACCATTACCATTGTTACCAATGTTGGGTCTTCTTATTTAAACATAAAAGGC
>JBIPNH010000125.1:0-6321 GCA_044373665.1 Bacteroidia bacterium | reverse complement strand
AAGAGTGGAAATGCCTACACGCCATTGTAAGTGAGGGTGCGATTGGTAGTCGGCCCCAATTTTGAGGTTGGGATTAAAGTTAGCATTTTTTTCGAGTTCGCTCAAAAGGTTTACTTTTTTATTGAGCTTATATTTTAGTCCAAAACGGATGGTTTTACTGAGTCTTTCCTCATTCATGGCGTTGATTTTGCTTGAAAAAGGATTGGAAACTACAAAAGCTGTTTGTATAAACTCACTAAGTTGACTGTTGAGGCTGAACTCCATTGTTTGCGACTGCGAGCTGCCATAATTTTGAATAGCGAATCGGTGGTGATTGAAACTGAATCCAAGAGAAAGGAGGGGATGGATTTTTTGGGCAAATTGAAGACCGATAATTTGGTCGTTTAATACGGCATAGCTATTTGAAAAATATTTAAATCCGTAGCCAGATTTTTTATAGGGGATTATAACACAGAGTGCAGACTGATTAAAAGATTGAATAGCAAATTTGTTTTGCACCGACAAGCCAAATTGCGCTTTTTTACAATCGGGAATTAGAGAGGCGTTGTGATGGGCGCTAAAAGCATTGTTATTAAACAGGCCTATGCCTCCAACCGCTTGTGAATAGGCGCCAATAGGAGGGTAATATCCCAGTGAATACGCATGGCTTACTGAGATTAAAATACTACAAAATAGTAATGTTTTTAACATAGTTTTAAGCAATTATAATCAAAAAAAAATCAATTCTATAATTTATCTAATTTATTATGGAATTTTGAAACAAAGGGATTAATTTTGCTTTAATAAATTAAAATGATAAAATCAAAATTTGCGGTAATTGGATTGGGTCGATTTGGTGGAAAAATTGCAAGACAATTAGCGAGAAGAGGGGCAGAAGTTGTTGCCATAGACGATAATGAGGACAGAGTAGAATCATTAAAAGAAGATGTGGCAATGGCTATAACGATGGATGCAACTGATATTAGGGCATTAAGAAGTTTCAAAATTGATGAAATGGATGCGGTTGTTGTTGCCATAGGTGAAAATTTTGAAGCTTTAGTACTTACGGTTGTTAATTTATTAGAATTAAAGATAAAGAGAATCATAGCAAGGTCGGGTTCTTCGCATCAAAAGATGATTTTAGAAAAACTAGGTATCAAGGAAACGTTATCTCCTGAGGAGGAAGTTGGGATATTGGTTGCAGAAAGATTAATTCACCCGAGTGTTAAAACGTTTTTGCAATTACCTGATGGCTATGAAATAGCAGAGATTATCGCACCTGATGGGGTGTTGAATAAAACCATTAAAGACATTGATTTCGAAACCAAATACAATTTAACTTTAATAACGGTTAAAAGATTGTTCGAGATGGACAAAAAAGGTCACATTGAAAAAGAAAGACATTTATTGGGTGTTGTATTACCCACAACAATGATCTATGATAATGATGAAATTATCATAATGGGAAAAGAAATTGATATAGAACGTTTTATTGAAATGAATAAATAGGATAACTATTTATTCATAATAAAAACATTCATTTTGTCATACTATTCGGTATGGCACATCTATTGTAAATTAAATTAAAGATATGAATTTTGATAAACTAATATTTGGTGGAGGTGTAGACAATGATGACGCAGAGACTAGTGACTTGTTCCCATTGTTTTCTCAGCAAGAGGAAAAGGAGAGCAACAAATTAGTGGTGCCTGAAAGTCTGCCAATTTTACCGATTAGAAACACTGTTTTATTTCCAGGCGTTGTTTTCCCAATTACAGTTGGGAGGGATAAATCTATAAAGCTAATAAAAGATGCAAATAAGTCGGATAAAATCATTGGTGTTTTTGCACAAATAGATCCTGATACTGAAGAACCGACTATTTCACAATTGAATAGTATTGGAACCATGGCACAAATTGTAAAAGTGCTCAGAATGCCCGATGGTAATACAACGGTAATTATTCAAGGTAAAAAAAGAATTTTATTAGGAGAAGAAATAAGTTCAGATCCTTATTTAAGAGCCAAAGTATCTAGTTTGGATTACATTGACGAAAAGCCTGACAAAGAGTTAAAAGCCCTTATTTCAAATATCAAGGATACTGCATCCGAGAACATTCATTTATCGCCCAATATCCCTACGGAAGCAAATTTTGCGATTAAGAATATTGACAGTGATAATTTCTTGGTGAGTTTCATTGCTTCTAATCTCAATATTTCACTGCAAGAAAAACAATTGATAATCAATACCAATACATTGAAAGCAAGAGCTCACATCGTATTTGAACACTTGATAAGAGAAAATCAAATGTTGAAACTGAAAGACCAAATTCAGAATAAAGTGAAGGTTGATATTGACAAACAGCAAAAAGAATATTTCCTTCAACAACAAATAAGAGCTATTCAAGAGGAACTTGGTCAGGACAGTCCCGACCGTGAAATACAAAGCTTAAGAGACCGTGGATTGAAAAAGAAATGGCCCAAAGAAGCCAAAGAAGCTTTCAACAAAGAGTTAGATAAGCTATTGCGTGCCAATCCGGCAAGTCCCGATTATTCGGTAGGGATTAATTACGCACAAACCTTGCTTGATTTGCCTTGGAACGAATTTACCAAA
This sequence comes from Bacteroidia bacterium, assembly GCA_044373665.1. GTDB lineage: Bacteria > Bacteroidota > Bacteroidia > NS11-12g > UBA955 > JABMMZ01. Next base: position 3,731 of record JBIPNH010000125.1, on the reverse strand, counting down.
GATGTTTTAGATCTTAAAAAAGCTCAGAAAATATTGGATAGCGACCATTATGGTTTGGAAAAAGTAAAGCAACGTATTCTTGAATATTTGGCGGTTTTAAAACTAAAAGGAGATTTAAAAAGTCCAATTATTTGTCTTTATGGCCCTCCGGGAGTTGGTAAAACATCATTAGGAAAAAGTGTTGCTAAAGCTATTGGAAGAAAGTATGTAAGGGTTTCTTTAGGTGGTTTGCATGATGAATCTGAAATACGTGGTCACCGCAAAACCTATATTGGCGCAATGCCGGGACGAATTATTCAAAATCTTAAAAAGGTTAAATCGGGTAATCCGGTTTTTGTATTGGATGAAATAGACAAAGTAGGAACTGATTTTAGAGGCGACCCTTCTTCTGCCTTATTGGAAGTGTTAGATCCTGAACAAAACACCACTTTTCACGACAATTATTTAGAAATAGACTATGACTTAAGTAAAGTGATGTTTATTGCTACAGCCAATTCATTGGATACTATTCAACCTGCGTTATTAGATAGAATGGAGGTAATTGAAATAAGTGGTTATACCGTAGAAGAGAAAATTGAAATAGCACAAAAATACTTAATTCCAAAACAAAGGACTCAACATGGTTTGAAAAATAATCAATTCAAATTGTCAAACGATGTTGTAGAGCTAATCGTTGAGGAATACACAAGAGAGAGTGGTGTTAGGAATTTAGAGAAAAAAATAGCATCATTGGTTAGGCATAATGCCATGAACATTGCCATGGAAATAGATTTGAAACCTTCTTTAAATGCCGAAGACATTCAAAGGATATTGGGAGTTGATAAACTAGACAAAGAAATATACCAAGACAATGAAGTGGCAGGTGTTGTTACCGGTTTAGCATGGAGCCCTGTGGGTGGTAGTATTTTATTTGTAGAAAGTACACTTACCAAAGGAAAAGGTTCATTGACATTGACAGGGAAACTGGGTGATGTGATGAAAGAAAGTGCCACAACTGCATTGACCTTTTTAAAAGCGAATGCCGATTACTTGGGAATTCCTAACGAAAGGTTTAATCAATATGACATCCATATTCACTTTCCGGCGGGTGCCATTCCTAAAGATGGTCCAAGTGCAGGGATTACAATTTTAACCTCTTTGGCTTCGTTGTTTACACAAAGAAAAGTAAAGCAATTTTTAGCTATGACAGGCGAAATAACATTGAGAGGAAGAGTATTGCCTGTAGGTGGTATCAAAGAGAAAATATTGGCTGCAAAAAGAGCAGGAATTAAAGAGATAATAATGTGTCACGACAACCAAAAGGATGTTGAAGATATTCCTCAAAACTACCTTAAAGGACTGCATTTTTATTATATCAAAAACATGTTAGAGGTGTTGGATTTGGCTTTGTTAGACGAAAAGGTTAAAAACCCTATTAGCTTTGACCAAGTAACAGTAGCTTAGTTGATTTTTAGTTTTCTTTCATTATATTTGTATTCCTTTAATCAATGAAATCAATATATACTTCCCTTTTTATTCTTAGTGCACTTCTTGTTTCGGTACAAGCTTGTAAGCCTAAAAAAACAGTTACAATAAGCAAAACAGATTGCGCCTCTACTTATACCAAGGATGTGGCACCAATCATAAATAAATATTGTGCAGGTTCATGTCACAGTGCAAGCAAAAAAATGTATGGTATCGATTTGTCAAACTATGAAATGGTGAAAGATGAAGCGATGAAAAAACGTTTTATGGGTTCCATCAAACACGAGGGTTTGTATCCACACATGCCAAAAAAAGGAGCTAAATTATCCGACAGCACTATTGCTGTTATTAATTGCTGGATTGAAGGCGGTTACAAGCAATAATTATTGCAAGTATATTTCCATTTCATTTACAGCACCGTTTAGCTCAACCCATGCTACCGTGTTAAGTCCAAGTTCAAGGAACATAACTGGTCTGTCTATGCCTGTTTCTTTGTCTACAAGTGTTTTTATTGACAAGATTTTGTATTTCTTAAGTCCAAATTCGCAAGGAAGGGTTTTGACATCAAAATCACCATCTGTGAAAAAATATTCAAAAAAATCATCACCTGTTTCCTTGTTATAAGTGGCTTTTAAATCAACAATGCGGGTTTTTCTGTAATATTGAATGTATAAATAATTGTTGTTTTTGCATTGATTGATATAGACAGAATCACCTACCATAACAGTGCGAGTGCTGTCTGTGGTTGAAGAATAGCCCATTTGCGTGCTGCCCCATAGAATTAAAATAAAAGCGATTATTCTCATGATATAGATATATTTCAAATTTACTGCCAAAGTTCGTATTTTTTTTGATTTTTAAAAAATTAGATGTTAATTAGCACCCATATTTTAAATAAAAGAAGATGGAAGATTTTAGAGACCAAAACACGATTTTTTCAAAACGTGTGAAAGCAGGAAAGAGAACGTACTTTTTTGACGTAAGAAGTACTAAGTCAAATGATTATTATTTAACAATTACTGAAAGTTCCAAAAAGTTTGAGGATGGGAACTATGTGAAAACTAAAATTTTCTTATACAAAGAGGATTTTAATAAGTTTTCTGATGCCCTCAACGAAACCATAAAACATGTTAAAAATGAATTGCTGCCTGAATATAACTTCGATGAGTTTACAAGGCACAACGATTCTGAGACCAATAACGGTTAATTCGTTATACTCCATAAAAAAAACCAGACTTAATAGTCTGGTTTTTTTGTTTAAAGAGCTTTAGATTTAAAGGTCAACAATTGGGTTCTTAAATTTGAGTTAATACCAAAAGTTGTACAAACATTAAAAACATTAAAATTAATGTTGCTTTTAGCATCGGAATTGAATATTTCATACTATATATTGACTTAGTTACTTTCTTAGACGACTATATTCTATAAAGGTTGCATTGGTTTGAATAATAATCTTTAAAATACTGTAAATTAGTTGATTGTAATATAAAAAATACGCTTTTTGGTTTCTGAAAAATCAAAAACACATAAAAAACGATGTAAACTGTAGGTTAAATATTTTTTAGGAAGTCCAATACATTGATATTGTCTGCATAGTCCCACAATTCAGGACTTTGGGCATTTCCAAAACCAATTGCATTGGGTATTTCGGGGTGATGACTCACCACACATTGCCACAAATCATTGTGTGAATTGAGGTATGAAACTGCCTCATCGATTGTATCGTAATAGTGGTAATTCATAGTCGCAATAGGAGCGTGAGGGGTTTCTTTTTCTTGGTAAAGCATGAACCCATTGTCGTAATGTTTGTCTAAATTCATTAGCAAGATAGACTTATGGTACATGTAGTTGTTGTAATATTTATGGTGATTTACAATGTCAATGTACAAGTCGTATGATTCATACAGTCTTTTTAAATCAATATTTCTTGGAAGAATTAAATGGGTTACGTTACGGCATCCCAATCCAAAGTATTGATAAATATCATGAGCGAGTCCTTTTAACTCCTCATCAGATTCATTGCCGGTAAGTACAGCAACAGAGGTGCGGTTTTTTCGAATAATTTTAGGGATTTCTCGGAAATAATATTCGAAATAACGGGAGGAGTTATTACTACCCGTTGCAATGAGTCCATCAATATTTTTAAGTGAATCTGAAATGATGATTGATTCTAGAAAATATGAATTTTGTTCCCCCAAGCATTTAACAACATGTTTAATTAAGACCTGATCTTGACTAGAGGGTTTAATAACCGCTGTATGTCCCAT
>JBIPNH010000030.1:0-21950 GCA_044373665.1 Bacteroidia bacterium | reverse complement strand
GTTTCCCGAAAAGCAATATCCTGAAGTGACTTATCCAACAATCGCCCCTCTTTTAAAGCATCGTAAAACATAAACATATCCTCTACGCAACTGAAAAAACTTTTGTCACCCAATATACCATTCAAATAATAATTGGGTTCATACAACTCTTTAACAAAACGACCGGTAAGTACTGTTGATTGAATACGTGAAGGCTGATGTCCATAAAAAAAACTATTGCGCATACCTGCCACTTTAAAAATACTGTCTTCAACATAAGTTGGAAACTTTTGACTCGTAACTCGTTCCAACAAAACCGGCAATAAGGCAAAGTTGGTATTGTTATAACTAAAACTCACATCGGGAGCCGTGTATACTTTGGGTTTAGATTTTACAAAAAATTGATAAAAATCCTGATTGTTCATCACTTTTAATTTATCCTTCCAAAAAGTATCTGTGTAATACATATAATTGGCTAATCCACTGCGATGTGAAAGCAAATGACGAACTGTAACATTGGCATAAGGCAATTCTTTTAAATATTTAGAAATACTACTATCCAAATGAATCAACCCATTTTGGTGCAATTGAAGTATTGCAATGGAGGTTATTGTTTTGGAAACCGATGCCATTTGAAAAACATCATTAATTTCCAATTCTTGATTTTTATCTAAATCGGCATATCCTTTTACACTTTTGTATAGTTTGTTTTTTTTGTAAACTAAAATCGACCCATTAAAATCCTTTTCAAAACAAGATGAAATAAAGGCTTGATCTTTTTTCTTGAATGAATAAAACGTTTTGGGGTAATTGTAAAAAGAATCTTGAACTTTGGATTGACTTAGTTGTTGTTTGGGCGATTGTTGACACGAAACCAATGCAAACAAAATCAATAAAAGTACAAAAACTGCTCGAAACATGCTCAACCTATCTAACCGTGAAAATAAACTCTTTACTGCGAATAGTAGCTTTGGCAATTAAGTCACAAGCATTGTTGTTGTAAGGGTCGTAGTCTAATTTGATTTTTTCTTGATTAGAAACGTTAATTATATCAAGTACCCCTTGTGTAAATGTACGTGCACATCCCATTTGTATTTTTTTATACAATGGTTCTGTTATATTAACTTCAAAAGACTCCCCTTTCCTGTTGACTCCTGAGGCATTTCCTGTAATGGAATACTCATCACCTAAAATTCCAGCAGAATTATCCACCTTTTTATCAATGATACGGTTAGACTGCCATGTAATTGTTCCGTTTTCGTTACTTAATCTCGCATTTGAAACCGATATTTTAAAGGAACTTAAATTAAGTTTTAAAACAGTCATATTACCAGAGATTGAAGACAAACTAAATCCATCATTTCCGGCGTAATAAGCGTCACTATCCTCGGCCCAAACCACACATTCAAAACTGTCCTGAAAATATCTTTTATTCATTTTGAGATGTAATATTCCGGCTCTGTATCGACCATCCAAGCATAGAACACCTTTGGGTGCAGCACTTTTTATTGGCCCAAAATTAATAGTACATTCAATGCCATCACCGTCTGTATAGCTACTATCCTGAAAGGCAACTATAGCAGATGAAGGTAAAATTGTTTGTCCACTTCTTACTCGGCGGTCGTTTGAATTAAAATCTTCTACCACATCAAACACCGAAGAAAATTCAGTTTCGATAATTGAATGATCTTTGGCAGAAATAATACTGTCTAAACTTGGATTTTTCTCTTTGTTACAAGCAAATAAAATCAAAACTGGCACTAAAAAAACAATTCTTTTCATTTTCTAATGAGCAAATATAAGTGATACTTGATTGATATTTTTCAAAATAATGCGACAAATTTCATTGATTTCGTGAGTTTCAATAATTAATGGTGGCGATAGTCTTATTTTATTCTCTGCAAACAAGAACCAGTCGATTAACAATCCATCTTGTACACACTGATCTATCACTTGTCTTGCAAATTGTTTGTTATCGAAAGAGATTGCCAACATAAGCCCAATTCCACTTATTTCTTTTATCAAGGGATGCACCAAAAGGCGCCTAAACAATTGCTCTTTTTCGGGAATAGCGCTCATTAAATCATTGTCATGAATGTATTGAATTGCCGCTAATGAAGCAGCACACGACAAAGGGTGTCCTCCAAAAGTAGTAATATGACCTAAAACAGGATTATCCATTAGTACTTGCATTATATTTTTTGAAGACACAAAGGCCCCCAAAGGCAAACCACCACCAAAGGCTTTTGCCATCAGTACAATATCAGGTTGAACACAACCATGTTGAAAAGCAAAAAACTGCCCTGTTCTACCCATTCCCGATTGTATTTCATCAAAAACAAGCAATGCACCTACTTCCTTACAACGGTTGGCTACCAATTGAAGAAAATCTTGCGAACAAGGCACATATCCTTTTTCTGACATGATAGGTTCCATAAATACAGCTGCAACATCGCTATTGATAGCACTGAGAGCCTCCTCATGGTTGTTTTGATTAATAAAATCTATGGCAGGCAACAAGGGCACAAAGGCATCAGTGAAATAAGAATCACTCATTAAACTAAGTGCACCATGCGTACTTCCATGGTAAGCTTGCTTTAAGGCAACAAAACGGTGTTTACCTGTATATCGTTTTGCCAATTTCATTGCACCTTCCACCGCTTCACTTCCTGAGTTAACAAAATAAATCGAATCCATCCCCTCAGGCAGTAGAGTAATCAGCTTTTGGGCCAACTCAACTTGTGGTTTTTGAACAATTTCACCATAGACCATTAGATGCAAATATTTGTCGAGCTGTTTTTTAATAGCCTCGTTCACCAATGGGTTGGCGTGCCCTACATTGCTTACCGAAATTCCTGAGATACAATCAATGTAAGCTTTGTTATTATTATCATACATATAAACACCCTCTGCCCTTTCTATCTGAATAGCTAGGGGTGAATCTGATGTTTGGGCAATGTGTTGTAAAAAATTCCTTTTGAGTGAATGCATAAGAGGCTACAAAAATAAAAAATCCCTTTACTTTTTGAGTAAAGGGATTTTTATTGAAAACAATAAATTAATTATTTAACTTTTGTTGAAAGGTCTGCACCTGCTTTAAATTTAACAACTTTTTTAGCTGCTATTTTAATTTCTTTTCCAGTACGTGGGTTACGACCAGTTCTAGCAGCTCTTTTTGTTACTGAGAAAGTACCAAAACCTACTAAAATTAATTTGTCACCTTTTTTTAACGCACCTGTAGTTGCAGTGATGAATGAGTTTAAAGCTGCTTGCGCTTGTGCTTTTGTTACTTTGGCGTCAGTTGCCATTTTGCTGATTAAATCTGATTTGTTCATAATTAAAACTAATTAAAATTTTTTTGTTAATAAATGTGATGTCAAAAGTATTTTAAAGTTTAATAAAATCAAGGGGTTACGTATTTTTTTTAAAAAAATATATTAACACAAAATCAACATTTTATAAAAATTTGCGTTTGTTGAATTTAACAACTTGCTGAATTACAGACGATAACGTGTTTTTAGAGCGCTCATTAATAAAGATTTTAATATCTGATAATTTATATTTTTTTTCTCTTTCTTGATATAATTCTCTAACTTTTGCATCAATTTCCGTGTCATTTAGCTCTGAAAACAAGGGTCTGCGTGTAATATTTTGTTTAATTCGCTTGGAAATCAGCCTTAAATCTGCATTTAACCAAATTACAATTCCTGATTTTTTCATCTTTTCAATATTATCAAAGAACATTGGAGTGCCTCCACCGCACGATACCACTATGTGTCGCTCATTTAATATCGTGTGTAAACAGTCTCTTTCCTTCTCTCTAAAATATTGATATCCTTTGTTTGCAATAATATCACGAACGTAACAACCCTCAGTTTTCTCAAGTTGATTATCCAAGTCTATGTATTTCAAATTCAAAGACAACGCCAACTGTTTCCCTAAAAGCGATTTGCCCGAAGCTGGCATTCCTATTATATACAGTCGCATATTTTTACTCTAAACTGAACCCAAGCGTCTATTTATCTTTCTTCTTGGAAATAATTTTTACAATTTTGTCGATAGATGGAATACTGCGGCAACTCCACTTGTCTATAACAACACCTTCTTTCCACAGCATAATTCCTGGGTTGGATCGAACCACTGTCTTTAACAATGTTTCATCTGAATTATTGAAATAAAAAGGAAGCTGCATTTCGGTTCTGAAAGCATCCGCATTGTCCAATGAAGTTGCAGTTACTGCATAAAAATGAACATTTTGTGTTTTTAACCCATTGGCTAAGGCTTTTATTTTAGCCCACGATTTTTCATAACTCTTATCTAAATGCGTGCTAACTAATAAAATAGTATATTTACTGCTGTTCAACAAAGTGTCTTTGATATTTTCATTATTAATTTCGGACCTAGTAGAAAACTCAAATCCATGGACTGATGATTTCCAAGCAGGTGCTATAACCTTATTAATTGTATTAACATATTTCCAATCTTCGGTTCTCGGATAATCCATAATTCCAAAAGTATCTACTTTACCGCTTTTCTCATACAATAATTTTGTTTCAATAGAATCTACCGCTCTAGCGCCTACAGGTCGAATCATTAATTGCTTGACATTATTCCCAATTTTGTATGGCAAAAAATCCCAAGCGGGTAAATACATATTAGAATAAATCGCAAAAATTGAGGACGATATAACAACGACTAACATCGCATTCCAAGCAAATAGCTTTGAAAACAAAGGAACTATTTTATTTCTTCTTGCAAAAATGACCAATATTAACACCAACAAAACTATGTCTTTATAAAAAGAGGTCCAAGGTTCTAATTTGATAAAATCCCCAAAACAACCACAGTCGGTTACTTTATTAAAATAAGCACTGTACCATGTTAAGAATGTAAAAAACAATATCATTAACAATGTTAACCATAAAATCAGTTTGGGTTTCCAACCTATCAATATGCCAAATCCAAATACAATTTCCAAAATACACATGATAATAGAAAAATGGATGGCATAAGGCCTTAAGCCTCTAAAAAAACCAACCCAAACACTCTCCTGTTTCACAAATTTATAAAGTGGAAGAATTTCTTTTATTTCATGTTTGGTGTTTAATGAAAGTTGCAACTTCCTGTCAACCAATACCTCTTTCGAACCAGTTTGAATGTTTACATTAAATAAAATGGGTTCAGTCGTATCTTCTAAAATATATTCGGCTTCGTAAATAATTTGATTATTGGCTAATACATACACATCAGAACCTAGAAAGGAATCGCTAGTTTCCTCATCTTCGTAATATATTTTTCTTATTCCTGATTGAATTATTTCTATGGTTTTGATAGAATCTGAGGGCATCAAAGAAAAAGAACTTTGTTCATTCGTTTCCAAATTATCAGTAATGGAATACAAAATAGAATCTTGTTCCACTTGAACATCTTTGGCAAAAACATCAAAATATTCATTTAATTTAATAGCAGTTCCTTTGGGATCATTACTTTTTATAACGCCTGAAAAAATAAACAATAACCCAACTAAAATTCGACAAATCGATGTTAAAATTTTCATATTTAAATTAATTATTAAGTGTTATTAAAGCAAAGATAGCATAATTCATCATATCTTTATAATTGGCATCTATCCCTTCACTTACTATTGTTTGACCTTTGTTATCCTCAATTTGCTTAGTTCTGTTAATTTTCATTAAAATTAAATCAGTAAAACTACTGACTCTCATTTCCCTCCAAGCTTCTCCATAATCGTGGTTTTTTTTCACCATCAATTGTCTGGTTGCTTCCAACTCTTCGTCATAAAGACGCATGATTTCATCAAATGAAAATTCGTTTGGACTATTCCAGTATTTTAACTGCATTAAACCAATAATTGAATAATTGTATATTCCTATAAACTCATCTTCAATACTCTCTCCTACTTTATTTTCCTTAGTCTCCTCGATACTTCTTATGCGCAGTGCTTTGATCATTATTTGATCGGTAATACTTGTAGGACGAAGAATTCGCCAAGAGGTTCCGTAATCTTTGTTCTTTGATTCAAACAATTGACGGCACTTACTTATTTCACGATTGTATTGATTGATAGTTTGTTCCACGTTTATTTATTAAGATTATCGTTTCATTTTCATACTATTCATACTTTTCATCATCTTTTTCATGTCGTTAAACTGAGTAAGAAGTTTATTAAGTTCTTGTATGGATTTTCCGCTACCTTTTACAATACGCGCTTTTCTTGAATTATTTATTAAATCAGGATCCTGTCGCTCTTGCGGTGTCATGGATTGAATGATACATTCAATATTCTTAAACACATTTTCATCGACTTCCAAATCCTTTATTTTGTTCCCAACCCCAGGAATCATGGACATTAAATCCTTTACATTTCCCATTTTCTTAATTTGTTGAAGTTGGCTTAAGAAATCTTCTAAGTCGAAATTATTCTTACTTATTTTCTTACTTATTTTTCTAGCCTCTTCTTCATCAAATACCGACTGAGCTCTTTCTACCAAGCTTACTACGTCACCCTTACCCAAGATACGACCCGCCATCCTGTCTGGATAAAACAACTCTAAGGCATCTAATTTCTCCCCATTACTTACAAATTTAATTGGCTTGTTCACAACCGCTTTGATAGACAATGCCGCACCACCTCGGGTATCACCATCTAATTTGGTTAAAACAACGCCATCAAAATCCAATCTATCATTAAAATTCTTTGCCGTATTTACCGCATCTTGACCCGTCATTGAATCCACGACAAATAAAGTTTCCGTTGGCTTTATGGTTTGTTTAATCTCATAAATCTCACTCATCATTTGTTCATCGATACTTAATCGTCCTGCAGTATCGACTATAATCACATTGTGATGATTTTGTTTAGCAAAAGCAATCGCTTTAGTGGCTATATCAACTGGATTTTTATTCTCCAAATCTGCATATACCGCCACACCAATCGACTCTCCCAAAACTTTTAATTGATTAATTGCCGCAGGTCTGTATACGTCACAAGCGACTAACAAAGGATTTCTTCCTTTTGACTTAATATGCTTTGCTAATTTTCCCGAAAAAGTGGTTTTACCAGAACCTTGCAAACCGGCTATTAAAAAAACAGAGGGATTTGCAGTAATATTTATGTCTTGTTGTTCGCCACCTAACAACTGAATTAACTCATCGTTAACAATCTTCACAAGTAATTGTCCGGGCGAAATGCTTGTTAAAACATTCTGTCCAATCGCCTTTTCTTTAACAACATCTGTAAATTCTTTGGCAATTTTATAATTAACATCGGCCTCTACTAGCGCCTTTCTAATCTCTTTAGTTGTTTCAGCAACATTTATCTCAGAAATCCTTCCTTGGCCTTTAAGGTTTTTAATGGCCTTCTCAATTTTTAAACTTAAATTTTCAAACATGGTTGAGGTAAAAATACCTCGCAAAGATAGGGTATGTTATGCTTATCTCAAAAGCGTAACATTGCCTTGAAGATTAAATCTTGTAATTCCATCAAGTCCTAATCCTCTCAGCCTGTAAATATAAGCCCCTTCGGTACATGGCGAACCCATATAGTTCCCATCCCACCCTTTTTTAACATCGTCGGTTTCAAACACCTTTTGTCCCCAGCGATTAAATATTTCTAAATGATAATCCAAAATAGGATTTCCGGTTTGGTTGAATATCAAAATTGACCTTGGAATGAAGACTTCATTAATATCATCTCCATTTGGTGTAAATGTATTGGGAACATAAATTTGTGGGTCAGAAATAAAGCAAACTATATTTGACAAACTCTCTACATTGATACTTGTATCCTTAATAGCTCTTATTTTAAAACAAAGTGAATCATCCATCTCTTTATCCTTGTAATCAAACTCGAGTGAAGGGGCAGAACCACTCACTGATCCCACCAATTTAAATCCGCCGTTGTCTCTAAATAAAATATCGTATTGCTTAACACCACTTTCCCATTTTTGATAGGGAGTCCAGTTTATTTTGGCAACATAATCTACTGATTTACCTTTTAACAAAACGGTTGTATTAGGCTTACTCTCTGGAGACAAATTCCCACAATGATCCTCAACCCTCACCCAATAAGTATATGCATTAATATTCGTGTATAAACTTGAATTATCATCAATATAGCCTGTTGAGTCGACCAATGCGTATGTACTGTATTTTCCTAGACCGTCATCGTACCTAGATATAACATACCTGTTAATGTGCTTAGAGAATTTGTATGGTTCCCAATGCGTGTAAGTATTACCATTATTTAAAACCGTTGTTCTTATTGTTTTGACTTGCTCAAGCGGTTTTATATATTTAGAAGTTTTACAAACCTCATTACTAGTTGAGGTCCATCTGCCATTTTTTTGAACCGCTACCACATAATAACAATAGGATTTAGGGCATAATCTGTCATCAACATAACTTGTTCTGGTGGTTGAATCCACTAGTTTGAAGGTTCCATTTTGTTCTTTTTTATAAATCCTATAACGCTCCACCATTCCATTACCCCAACCTTCATAAGGCAACCAATTCAATACCAATTTATTAATAGAATCTGCGACTTGCAACAAGATAGTACAATGAGGATAGTTGGGCTTTCCTATGTGAGTACACAAATCTTGTGTTCTTATGGCATAGCAATAACGGCTGCTGCCAACATCTATTCCATTGGTAATTGTTCGTGAGGTATCATTTCTATTATTTGTGGAATATACCAATGAGAGTCCTGAATTATCTCTGTAAAGTTTATAACCTAAATAATCAGGGATAAACGATTTATTCCACTGGATTTGAATTCCTGAATTATTGACGACACTAACAAAATGCATAGGTTCAGATTTGGGACCAGCGGTGTCGTTAACATAAATAAATTTCTCAATGGTATCAAAACACTTATTATTATCCTCCACCAATAAGGAAACCATATTCAAACGAGTTCTTACAAATGTATAATTAGGATTTTGTGTCGTAGAGGTATCATTTTGCAACATGTGGTTTCCAAAATCCCATTTCCATTTTTTAACCTTTGAGTGAGTACTAAGAACTGATGCAGCAAAAGAAACATTACTATTATAACAAATGGTATCTTTTGAACTTGATATAGCAACATTAGGATTTGCAAATGCTTTAATATTTGATGAATATTTAAATGTATCTGAACACGCATTGGCAGACAGTGCCACTAAAGTAGGTCGATAAAAACCAGCAGTGTATAGATGATTAGGCGCAAACTGTGTATTATCGATAACCCCATCGCTGTTAAAATCCCATCTAAAATTTACAGCACTTACCGAAATATTTCTAAATTTAACCTCCAAATCCGCACAACCACTATCTCTGTCAATTGTAAATCTAGCTTCAGGGGCTCTGTAAACAGTCACTTCAGGAGAAGAATAATTAGCTATACAACCAAATGAATCTACTGTTGAAAGTATTGGTTTGTATTTCTGTGATGGAAGTGCACGGTCAAAAATTCTGTAATTATGACTGCTAAAACTATTGGAGTCAAGAGCAGACCCGTCGCCATATTCTAAATTAAATGTGCTAAAATATTTACTTTCATTTACAAATTGTACTTTAAGAGATTCACAACCAACATTGTTTAGTAAACTAAATTTGGGTATTGGGCCTATCACTTTAAAGAAATTTTTAATTTCCAATGTATCATTACATCCATAATTGCTAACCATTAATGCAACAGGCAGCCCATTAGGTCCAGTATTTTGGTTGATAACATGACCTATATTAGGTTGACGGTTTTTCAAAGTATCGCCATCTACCATCCACTTGTAATAGATAATTTCATTAGACTGTTTGGCGGCTAATCTTACTAACGATGGTGCACAATAAGTATTGGAATCACTGCTTGTAAAACTTGCTAAAGCATCTGTTACATATACGCCAGACTTAAAAGTATCATTACAATTTCCATTGCCATAACCTATCAAATGAACACTAAAAAAACCTCTGCGAGTAAATACCATTTTTACATTTTTGGCCGTGTCATTAGGAAAAATGCTGTGTTGATTATTGGTATCAACAACATACCATTTATAACCTGTAAATCGTTGATCTGAAATATTTATAAACTCAATTGATTTCCCCTTACAAGCCCAACTATATCGGTTGTTTGTATTGTAACGAGCTACCAATCCTGAATTAATAGTTGGAGATCGGAATATTTCCGAACAACCTGAAGCATGGTTAACATTAAAACCAAAATAGAAATTTCCTGCTTTTTTCACATAAGCTTTCGTATTTTCTTGATTCGGCAAACGAATTGAAACCAAGGTGGTGTCATAGTAATTAATCCACTTAACAACCGTATTTTTACCCAATGAGTTTTTGAAATTGTAGTTAAACATTGGAGTGGCACTAAGGTCGGCCACAAAAGGATAACAATTAGGGATTGAATCCAAAGAAAGCTTGTAAAACACGCCACTCACTCTTATTTTTTGAGTCAAGAAAAATGTATCTCTACAGGCTCCTGTTAAATTAGAATAACGCCAATAATAGACCTTATAAACTCCGGGCAATACTCCCCAAAAATTAGCGGTATCACCTCCAACTGAGTATACAATTTTACTTGAATCTTGATGGGCTAAACTCCATATGTGAGTATATTTTTTTCTAGAAACCGTATCGGGGTAAATAGCTGAAAACTTAATTCTACTAGACCTATTTTGACTGAAGCAAATATTGGTATCTGAAATTGTAAATTGAGGGGTTGGGTCAATTACCTTTACTGTATCAACGGTTATAGAATCGCGACAACCCAAGTTATTAAATGCTAACAATTTCACTTTAAATCTACCTGCACTAGGAAATGCCAATCTTGGATTTTGGAATGTATCCCGTTTGATAACCGATTGATTCAAATTATAAAAAGTCCATTGGTATCGGTTTTTGATTTTTGACGTCCCTGCTGCTGTTTGATTGGTAAAACTAACCACTTCACCGGGACAAGAAGGTTGTGTTGCCCAATTAAAGGCTGGTAACATTTTTTGGATTTCAAATGCACTAGGTGTTAATATACTATCCTTGCATCCATTAGAACCAATCACAACCTGCTTGACTCTGTATCTTGACAAAACGGTTCCTATCAATTTGATGGTATCGCCTGTTCCTCTTTGAATAATAACGTTAGGCAATGAATCATAAGTTAATTCCCATCTTACAGAAGCAGTTGAGCCTAACTGCAAGCTAGACCTGTTGACAGCAATAAATGTATCTGGCTTGGCACAACTTTTATTTTCATTTATACTAAACCTAGCAACTGGTCCAATAATAGTAATGGCATCTATCAAATTTCGGCGCGATACACAGGTAAACTTTTCATCTGTAACCTCAATACTATAAACACCGGGTTCGGTAAACTTAATTAAACTGTTATTGGCATTTGAACTTAAAACCGTGAATGTTGATGGTGTAATATTTAGAACTGGACTCGGATTACGAATATTGGTATGCGACAAATTAAGCACAGAACTTGCACACATATTATTGGTAGACAGAGACGCAACAATATTAACACTTTGACCAAAACTGAAATAGTTACGCTTTACTATCGTATCACTACAGCCATAAATAGTAGTTCCTATTAATTTAATACTGTATGTATCTACCGCATTGTAAAGAACCCCAGAAGGATTGGAAGAACCTGAACTTGGGTTTGCAGCTCCTGGGAAAGACCAATTCCAAGACGACATAGGATTCCCATTTAAAACTGACCTGTTAGTAAAATTAATTGAAGCAGGCACACAACCTGTAGTTCTTGAAGCATCAAAATCCACTTGAATGGGTGGTGGTAAATAAAAAGCACTGTCAAACTTCTTTTTACCCTTACAACCATACTTATCTTCTACAAACATGGTCATGTTTTTATAACCATAAGGAAAAGTTAATCTTTCTACAATCGAAACGCCTGTGTTGTTATAAGCGTTATTCTCTATTAGCCAATCTCTTTTTGCTCTATTGGGAGTAACGTCTGAGATTATAATACTGTCTAAATTATTACACATTGACAGCCTTGTAGCTGAAAATTGAGGAATTGGATTCGGACGGGAGTTGATAAATCTTGCGTTGCTTATAGTACAATTACTACCATCCTGAAAAGTCATTTTAACTTTAACATCAAAATACCCACTTGTTGAATACAATTTGGAATAAGAGGAAAGTCCACTGACAAAACCGGATCCAAAATCCCACTCAAACGAAGTGTTATTAGGAAAGTTCACTACTGTAAAGGTCACAGCTTTGGGTGAACAAAAAGCAGTATCTGTGGCCGTAATATAAATTGAACCACATTGTGCTTGCAATTTGTTGCCTATTACAAACAACAATAAAACCAAAACGATATGATAAATTTTAACTTTCAATTACACTACAAAAATAATATTATGACATGGTTTTTACAACAATTTTACTACATTTGCCCAAAATTAAGATAATATACCCAATATGACTTTTAGACTCATTTTCTTCTGTTTAGTTGCTTCTTTGATTTTAAGTAACTGTAATTCTTCATCTACTTCTGCAAACAAGCAATGGAGTACCGTTTACCAAAACTCCCTAATCAATAATGATTACATGACTGCTGTGGTGGCTCTTAATCATTTAATTATTGAAGACACTGCAAATATAGAAGCCTATTACGACAGTTTGTCTTTCTTTTATATTAAGAAATTAAGAAACTTTTCTGCTGGTGAAAAAATCGTTGAAAAAGGTCTTCAAATAAATCCAAATAAAGCCCAATTACTAGAGTATAAAAGTGTATTTCTGAGCGCTCAAGGAAAAATCAACGAGTCGAGAGAACATTTATTGAAAGCTCATAAAATATCAGGTTTAAACAAACACTTGTACATGTATGCCACTACTTATGCTTCTGAAGGAAATATAGATGAATACAGCAAAGTAGCCAATAGCATTTTATACAACCCTGCAACCAAACCTGAATTGGTAGAGGTTAATGTAGATGAAAATAACACACAACTAGTTGATATTAAATCTCTTTGCTACTTAGACAAAGCCAAAACAACACTTAATAAAAGTGCTGTCATCCCTTTCTTAGATTCAGCATTAGCCATTAATCCTGATTACCAAGAGGCGATGTATTACAAAAATAAATTAACTGGGAAAGAATAAGGGAAATTCCTTATTTTCTTGGCAACCAAGACACTTCTTCTATATTACTTGTAAAGGCGATGTACCTTGCTAATACAAATAAATAGTCAGACAGACGGTTTAGATACTGTAAAATCAATTCGTCTATAGGTTCCATTTCGTTAAGATTTACGACCAATCTCTCGGCACGTCTGCACACACATCTTACTACATGGCATTGTGCTATTTGCATACTACCCGCAGGTAAAATAAATGTTCTTAATACAGGTAACTCCTCATTCATTTTATCAATAGCTTTTTCAAGCATTTCGGTATCAGCGGCGTGCAAATCGGGTACTACCATTTTACTGTCAGGTGCAGAAGCCAATATACTTCCTATGGTAAACAATCTATCTTGTAATTCCTTTAAAATAACCGGATTAATATCATCATTTACAAAAGACCTCAAGATACCAATGTGTGAATTGAGTTCATCAATAGTGCCATATGCTTCTATTCTATCATGTGATTTTAAAACTCTGTCACCACCAATTAATGAAGTGGAACCTTGATCGCCTTTTTTGGTATAAATTTTCATTTTCTATAAAACTAATTTCTTTAAACAATTAAATTTGAGTTTGGTTTCAAATTTTGTTCATCTAATTCAACTTTCCCATCTCTTAATCTAACAATTCGTTTGGCATAAGCTGCAATATCTTCCTCGTGCGTAACAAGAACAACCGTATTTCCGTTTTGATGAATTTCTGCGAATAAGCTCATAATTTCTACTGATGTTTTGGAATCTAAGTTCCCTGTAGGTTCATCTGCCAACAAAATACTGGGGTTATTCACCAAACTTCTGGCTATGGCAACACGCTGTCTTTGTCCACCGGACAATTCGTTGGGCTTGTGAAACATTCTGTCCTTGAGCCCAACTTTAACCAAAACTTCTTCGGCTTTGAGTAACCTTTCTTTTTTGGAGACGCCTGCATAAATTAATGGCAAAGCGACATTTTCAATCGCCGACATCCTTGGCATTAGGTTAAAGGTTTGAAATACAAACCCAATTTCCTTGTTCCTAATTTCTGCCAAATATTGTTCTGTCATTTGGCTAACATTCGTCCCATTTAAAATATAAGTTCCGCTCGATGCCGTATCCAAACACCCTATGATGTTCATTAAAGTTGACTTACCTGAACCCGATGGGCCCATTAACGCAATATACTCGCCTTTGTCAACGGTTAAATCGATGTGCCTGAGGGCATAAACTAATTCTGTTCCTAGTTTATAAACCTTTTGAACGCCTGTTATGTCTATTAAGTGTGACATTATTTGGCTTGTTCTATCACTTTAGGAACTCTGAAGTAATCAGAATCTTTTTTAGGGGCATTTTTCAAAAGCTCCTCACGACTGAATTCCTGATGAGGATTGTCTTCTCTTAAAATATTTTCAGAATTAGTCATGTGAATAAGGGGTTCAACACCCTCTGTATCGATTTTATTTAAACTTTCACAAAGCTCTAAAATTCGCTCCAAATCTTGCTTTATTTTCGCTTTTTCATTATTATCAAACGTTAAGCGAGATAAATGCGCCAATTGATTTATTTTTTCGTCTGTAATTTGCATATTGTTATTTTATAGATTTTAAATCGTCTTCAATAATACGATAAATTTTAGTCTTCAACTCATCTGCTTGTTCTATATTTAGATGATTGGTGGAAATAGGACGATGAATTTTGAACTTCAAAAACTGAGGATAAAACTGAAACTTTTCATCAGGCAGTATTTTGAAATTGTTATAAAACGTAACGGGAACAATAGAAACTCCTTTTTCTATCGCCAATTTGAAAGCCCCATTTTTAAAAGATTTCATTTGTGGTGCATGGGAAGAAATAGTTCCCTCGGGAAATACGATTACATTATAACCTTGGTCGAGCCTTTCGGCTGCCGAAATAAATGAACGATGGGAACCTCTTAAACTTTGTCTTTCTACGGCAATATCAACTGTTCTGAAAAATATACCAAACAATGGGATTTTAGCCAATTCTGCTTTGGCCATAAAACAAGATTTGAGCGGAAAAAATAAACCAAATGCGACAATATCAAGGTAGGAAGCATGGTTTGCCACGTAGATACAAGGGTGACTGATAGGCGCCTTATAGCGATTGTACAAAGGGAAACTTAAACCCAACACTAAAACCAACCAAGCCCATATTCGTCTTAAAAAATTGGCAACAGGGTATAAAAAAGGATGCGCTAAGAAAATCAAGAACAAGGGATAGAATGCAAGAAAAAGACCTGCAAAGCAAAGGGCAAACCAAACAAAGAAAATATGCGATACTATTTTTTTCAATCTCTACTAATCTTGGCTTTCATTATGTAAGCAATGATGGCACTAAAAAACAAACCTCGGGAAGCGCCCAAAAACAATTGATTGATAAATTGCGCACTTGAGTTGTAGGCAAACTTAATATTATCCAACGCATTTTTAATTTCTTCGGGAGTACGGTTCATTTTTTTTGCTTTCACTAAAATTAATCCATTTTTAAAATCTATGATTTGAGCTATGAGTTCAGGCTTGAATTGTAAAATGTAGGTAAAGACCAAAGAGACAGCTGCTGACATAATTACGCTTAAAAGGAAACCCGTAAAAACGGCTCTTCCCATTGTAAAAGCCTCGATATCCATTTGTTTGATAGACCTAAAAAACAAAGAAATGGCTATAACGGGCAACAACAACCATTCAGAAATAATAAAAATAGACTGAATAAAGAGAGATTGTTTGTACACTGCAGCAGAGAAATAGACAAAGCTGATAGCGGCGCAGGCACTACCAAAAGCGAGGCCGTAGATAAGAAGTTTTTTGCTCATTGAGTTGAATCGTTTTTAAAAAGTTTACAAAACTATGACAAAAATAATGGATAACGTTTTGTTTTATCAAAAATAGTTAGAAATTTGCAAGGTATGTTAGAATTAAAAGATATTGTTGCTATTTCAGGGATGCCTGGCTTATACCATGTAATTGGACAAAGAAAAAACGGCTTAATTGTAGAAGCTTTAGATGGTACTGGGAAAAAATTTCCAACAGCTGCTACCACAAAAGTGTCAATTTTAAGTGATATTGCTATGTTTACTTTAGAAGGCGAAGAAAAACTTGCCGACATACTAGTACGTATAAAAGAAAAAGAAGCGAATGGCCTTGTAGTACCTGATAAAAAATCAGCAGACAACCAATTTTCTCAGTTTTTAGGAGAAGTACTCCCAAATTACGACAATGAGCGTATTTATTTGTCAGACATGAAAAAACTGGCCACTTGGTATGGTTTATTAAAAGATAAAATAGATTTTGATGCTATCAAAAAAACCACAGAAGAAGAAAACAATGCTGATGTAAAATCAGATTCAAAACCAAAAGCAGAGGTAAAACCAAAAACTGTCAAAAACACTGCAGTAAAAGGAGATTCCAAAAGCAAAGGTAAAGCAGTAGGCACTATCCGTAAAATGGCATAAATGTTTTAAAAAACATTTTTTGCTAATTCCTTATAAACCCTTACTTTTGCACTTCGTTTAAAAAAGGTCGGATGGCCGAGAGGCTAGGCACGGGTCTGCAAAACCCTCTACACCGGTTCGAATCCGGTTCCGACCTCCCATAAAACAACAAAAACCCTGACTTAATTTAAGCTGGGGTTTTTTGTTTTTGATTAACTCGCATGAAAGCCTATTTAAATTTAAGTTTTTATATGTTTTCGTTTTATAAACACTGAATTTAATAGGATTGCAAAGTACAAAGTATTTGACATTAAAATAGCCACAATCAGTTCCCCTTTTGAATTTTGGCTTAACTAACTTACAAATCAAAGGATTACATTACAATCAAAAAAAATCCTTAAATTGCGCATTGATTTTACCTTTTAGCATTTGAGATTAATTATTCTATTTTTGGGCATTTCCTATTTCCTTTTTTCTTTTACCCATAAAGAAAAAAATCCCTTTATTGGCGAATGGCAAATGAAATTGATGTTACTTAAAAATGATACTATATTCTTGTTATCAAAACCTGAATACACGATTAATTATTACAAAAAAAACTTTAGTAAAGGAGACACTAGTGCCGCTTATTTCCAAGAAATTGAAAAAAAATCAATGGCACTTTATCAGTCTTTTGCTGGAATGAAACTCAAAATCTCTTCAACACAAATTCAGCCTTACGATAACAACGCCAATAACAAGCAGAATCAAAATCCAGTGAATTACCAATTGGTGGAGGGTAAAATAATATTGAGTAATACGCCACAATCTTCATTTAACTACAACATAGAATACCTTAAAAAAGAAGAAGAAATTTTAATGAAGCACATTCAAGCGAATTTGCAAATGGTAAATATTTACGCCAAAGTTAAGAAAAAATAGTTTTTTGAGGACACCGTTACCTCCTTATCTTTTCAATCTATTTAACACTTCAAATAAAGCATTAAATTAGTGTATTTTTACTCTATTTAAGATTATTATATACAAGAACTCAAAACATCCCTATCAATATTATACATTGTTTGATGTTCTGACTCATTCATTATTATTTCTAAATTGTTTAATGAGACCGATTTGTAGTATGATTTTAATTTCTGTTTCTTTTCAACATTAACAAATTGGCTTATACTGTAATGGTCTATATAAACATTTTGACTCATTATTTTTTTTAGATAAGAAATAAATGACTTTACGGATAATCTTGTTGAAAAAAACCCATTAATGTTAAATGAATATAATTTAACAAAATCAACTGTCAACAAATCATTTGCATATACAATTAATTTTATCTTGGGACTACTTTTCTTTAGAAGAGAAAACTTGGAAATAAAATTTTGATTTAAGAGCAGATTATATTCAATAAATAACAAATCAATTGGATTACTATCATCTACGACAATATCAATTATGCTTTCATAAATAAAGACACAAGTTGGTTTGTTGGATTGATTATTTTTTTTTAATGTATTTTTCAATCCCAAAGCGAATATACTTGATTCATCGATTATACATACATTAAAACTATCTGATATATTCGCTTTATTTCCTTTTTTTACATTCTCTTTATTCGTCATTTTTTGATTTAATTAAAAAAATTAATTTTCAATCTATTAATTTAATAACAAATTAAGACGATACATCCCAAAGGAATAAAGACAATCAGTTTACTTTAAAACACTTTTGATTATTATTTTAAAACTCTTGGTTGTTATATTAAAAAAAAGGTATAAAAGATGATTCAACTTTTATATTTTTGTCTCATTATTATATTATAATATGTTTTATATTTATAAAGAGAGTGGGAATAGGAACAAAAATTAGGCAGATTAGAGACTTGAAAGGATTAAACCAAGAAAACATGGCGAATGAACTTAGTATATCTGTAACAGGTTATGGCAAAATAGAACGAAATGAAGTGAGTGTAAATTATGAAAGACTTAAACAAATCTCAACAGTTCTTGGCGTTAAGGTTGAACATTTAATAGGTTTTGACAACAATTTAGCATTAAACAAATTTAACAATACCGTTGAACAGCAAATTGAAACTTTCAACTTCCCTATTGAATTAAAGCAATTGTATGAAGACAAAATAAAACTACTAGAAGATAAAATAAAACTTCTGGAAGATAAAATAAAACGACTTGATAAAAAATGATTCAGCTTTAAGAATCAAATTACCAATAAATAAGTTAATAATTCACTCTATTTCGAATTTTGAAACACATTAAATGTTTTATTTCTTTCCCTAATTTCATTTGTGCATTGTATGATATTTCGCAAATTGACCTTAAGTGATTTAAATCATTTAAAACTAATTGTTCTCATACTTAACCTTTTGATGAATCAAACAATAAAGGGACAAAAAAGCACTTTAATACATATTGATTCTTAATAATAAGCGAAAATACTTAATTTTTTTGGATTAAAATCTATTTTATTACACAATTAATACTAAGTTTGCATAATATGAAATCATAAATCAACTTTAAAAATTACTTTTTTATTATGGAAATAGGAACAAAAATTAAACAAATAAGAGAATTGAAGAAATTAAGCCTAGAAAACATGGCAAACGAACTTGGATTATCTGTAACAGGTTATGACAAAATAGAACGAAACGAAGTAAGTCTAAATTATGAAAAACTTTTAAAGATTTCGGAAATTCTTAACGTTAAACTTGAAAACTTAATTGGTTTTGAAAAAAACATAGCTTTTAATAACTTTAACAATACCGTTGAACAACAAATTGGCACATACAACTTCCCTGCTGAATTAAGGCAATTGTATGAAGATAAAATTAAACTTCTCGAAGAAAAAGCAAAACTACTTCAAGAGAAAATAAATAAGCTTTAACAATCAATAAATAAGCAAATAATTCACTATGTTTGAAACTTAAAATATAGTCAATGATTTATTTTGCTTCCGACTTTCATTTGGGTGTTCCTGATTTCGAAGCTTCTTTGCAAAGGGAGAAAATGATTTGCAAGTGGCTCGACCAAATTAGTATCGATGCAAAAGAAATTTATTTGATGGGCGACTGTTTCGATTTTTGGTTCGAATACCGCGATGTTATTCCTAAAGGCTTTTCGCGCTTTTTGGGTAAAATAGCCTCATTAACCGATGCCGGCATTAAGGTTACTTTTTTTAAGGGCAATCACGATATGTGGACATTTGGTTATTTGGAAAAAGAATTGGGTATTACCGTTATTTCAAATGAATTGGTCATAGAACGCAATAACAAAAAGTTTTTTTTGCACCATGGCGATGGATTAGGGCCCGGCGATAATGGCTATAAAATTATCAAACGTATTTTTAGACATCCACTTTCTATTCGATTATTTGGGTTTTTACACCCCCGTTTGGGCGCTGGCTTGGCTAAGTACCTTTCCAAAAAAAGCAGGCTCGGGAAAGGCGATTCTGATAAAATTTACTTAGGAGATAATAAAGAGTTTATCACACAGTTTTGTAATGAAACATTAAACCACACATACTATGATTTTTTCATATGTGGGCACAGGCACTTGCCCTTAAATATCGAATTAAAAGACAAAGCGCGATATATTAATTTAGGCGAATGGGTCAGTGATTTTACTTATGCTGTGTTTGATGGCACGCAAATTGAACTAAAGGTATATAACCCATGAAAAAACTGATTGTTGCCATACTTATCCTTTGGGGAAATCAAATAATAAAGGCACAAAACAGCGCTTTAAAACACATTGATTCTATCAAAATAAGCAAAGACAGTGAAATGAACACTGATCATTTGGGCCATTTATATCTTATTACACCTACCAATGACATTATCAAATACAACAGAGACGGTCAATTAGTAGCGAATGCCAATTTTAAGATTTACGGAAAAATTGCGATTATCGATGTGAGTAATCCTTTCATGATTTTTGTTTTTTACCGCGACCAAAACAAAATCCTTGTTTTAGACAATCTCCTTAACATATTAAACACTATCGACTTGGAGTCGGCTAACATTTCACAAGTTGGGTGTATGGCACGAAGTTTTGACAATCAAATATGGCTGTATGATTTAGCGGATTTGAAACTCAAAAAATACCAATTGGATTTAACATTAATTTATTCAAGTGCGCCATTTAATTTATTACCCATCAAACACAGTTTTCAAATCAAGCAAATACTCGATATTAGTTCGGCGGTTCAGGTACTAAATGACAATCAAATTCTGCAATTTGATATATTTAGTAATTACCACAACATTATTCTAGAGGACAGTTTACTTTCCAACTATCAGTTTAACAACAACATTATTCGTTTTTACCACCAAGGCAAGTTGTTTTTTTACAACACCAAACTGTTTGAAATGACAGAAATGATCGTTGCAGAAATCCCTCAAATAAAAAACATCCGAATAGAAAAAGAAAGAGTATACATCTTAACAGATGAATATGTAATTTTGCAGTCCTTGTAAAAAAAACAAAGATTAGCCGATGTTAGATAAATTAGATGCCATAGAAGCCCGTTTTAGAGAAGTAGAATTATTGTTGAGTAGTGCAGATACCATGCAAGACATGAAACGTTTTGCTCAGTTGAACAAAGAGTACAGTGAATTGAAAGAAATGGTGGAAGTTACCAATGCCTACAAAGAAGCTTTGAATTTCCTTCAACAAGCCAAGGATTTAATGGCAAATGAAAAAGATGCTGAGATGCGTGAAATGGCAAGAGAAGAGGCGGATGAAATGCAGGCTAAAGTCATAGAGTTAGAAGAAAGAATCAAAATTTTATTAATACCTAAAGACCCCGAAGATGCCAAAAATGCGATTATTGAAATACGCGCAGGTACAGGCGGAGATGAGGCCAGTTTATTTGCCGGTGATTTAATGAAAATGTATTACCGTTATTGCGAAAACCGCGGTTGGAAGGTTGAAATACTTGACGAAAATGAAGGAACCGCAGGCGGGTACAAAGAGGTGATTATGGAAATTACGGGCAGCAATGTGTATGGCGATTTAAAATACGAAAGTGGCGTTCACAGGGTACAACGTGTTCCTAAAACAGAAAGTGCAGGTAGAGTTCATACCTCAGCGGCAACCGTAGCGGTACTTCCCGAAGCGGAAGAAGTAGATGTGGACTTAAATCCAGCGGATATCGACATGCAAACCTCACGAAGTGGTGGTGCAGGTGGACAAAACGTAAACAAAGTAGAAACAAAAGTGCAATTAACCCACCGTCCTTCAGGCTTAGTGGTGGTGTGTCAAATAGAGCGTTCACAGTTAGGAAACAGAGAGCGAGCAATGGCTATGTTAAGAACCAAATTGTATGAAATTGCCTTAGAAGAACACAACTCTAAAATAGCAAGTGCCAGAA
>JBIPNH010000124.1:0-6401 GCA_044373665.1 Bacteroidia bacterium | reverse complement strand
ATAAAAGGCAATATCATCGCTGAACTTGCCAAACCTAAGTCGCCTATTCAACTGAACGACTAAGTTTTATAAAAACACATTATTGAAAAACCTCACCTCTAAGTGGGGTTTTTTGTTTAATTTGCAAACCAATTCAAAATGGAATCAACTTCATTTTTAAAGGCAGAAATTGTTAGAATTACGTGTTTGAACGAATATGTAAAATTATTTTTATTAAAACCAAGTGAATCTATCCCCTACTTAAGTGGACAATTCACAATCATAGATTTTGAAAGCATCAATCACTCTTATTCAACCCGGAGTTATTCTATCTCAGATTGGCGCAATGACCATTTAATTGAAATATGTGTTGTACTAAAACCTGATGGTGCAGCAACTCCCCAATTATTCCTTAAAAAGGAAGGCGATTTACTCAAAATATCAAGTGCTCAAGGTCGATTTATTCTTCCTGAGCCCATCACCGAAAATCCTATATGCTTTATCTGCACGGGAACAGGCGTTGCCCCATTCCGAACAATGATTAAAGATTTGCTTATTAACAAAAAATTTAAATCTAATATTGATTTATTTTTTGGCGGCAGAAATCAAGCTGATTTATTGTTTAAAGAAGAATTTGAAACCCTAAGTGAAACCTACCCCAACTTCCACTATTACCCTAGTTTAAGTCGAGAAAAATGGGACTATTTACAAGGCTATGTTCACGAGCATTACCTTACTCAATACAAGCACAAACCTGAGGCTCTGTTTTATATATGCGGATGGACAAAAATGGTAAAAGAAGCTCGCGACCATTTGAAAGAGTTAGGCTATACTCGCAAAGAAATAAAAATTGAATTGTACGACTAAACTCCCTCCTTTTGAATAAAAACACTTCAGATATTATTCGATTATTAGGAAAAAACCTTCAACCTTTGAGGGTAATAAACGGCATTAAAGTTATAAGCAGTTATTACCTCTCAAAATTAATCAAAAAACCCATTCAGTGGGGTTATCCTATTGCTTTTTCTGTTGAGCCAACAACCTCATGTAATTTAAGATGCCCGCAGTGCCCGAGTGGTCTTCGCAGTTTTACCCGTGAAACAGGTTCACTTGAATTGGAAACCTACAAAACTATTATTGATCAATTATACCGAACAAGTGGTTATATCACTTTGTACTTTCAAGGGGAGCCATATTTGAACAAAAACTTTAATGCCATAGTTAACTATGCTTTTCAGAAAAAAATGTACACAGCCACCAGTTCAAATGCCCATTACTTTAACAAAGAAAATGCAGAAAATGTCATTAAATCTGGCTTAGACAGACTCATTATCTCTATAGATGGGATTGACCAAGAAACTTACAGTAAATACCGAATTGGGGGAAGTATTGACAAAGTAATTAAAGGGACTCAAGCATTAGTAGAGGCTAAAAAAAATCTAAAAAGCAAAACACCTCATATTATTTGGCAGTTTATTGTTTTCAGGCACAATGAACATCAACTTGAAGATATTAAAAAAATGGCAGCAGAGGTTGATGTTGATGAACTTTCAATAAAAACAGCTCAAATTTATGAATTTGAAACTGGCAATGATTTAATTCCAACGAATGAAAATTACAGTCGCTACAAAAAAGACGAAAATGGATACCGTTTCAAAAACAAACTATTAAACCATTGTTGGAAACTTTGGAGTAGCTGTGTATTTACTTGGAATGGGCAGGTAGTTCCATGCTGTTTTGACAAAGACGCTCATTACCAATTGGGGTCGATAAACTCAAAAAGTTTCAAAGGAATATGGCAAGGCGATGCCTATCAAAGATTTAGAAGTCAATTAATAAAAGGCCGTAAACATATTGATATTTGCAAAAATTGCAGTGAAGGAACGAGTGTTTGGAAAAACTAAAAACTACCTTACCAAATAAAAAGTACCCCTGAAGTAATACCATTTTTTATCGGTATCGAAATATTTGATATCGTAAATATAAATATCTTGTTGTGCAGGCTTTTCATTATAAATACCATCCCATCCTTTTACTAAATCATTTGATTCATACAACAATTGACCCCATCTATTAAAAATTCTAATAGTATATTCCAATGGAGTAAAATTCCAAACTTTATTAAAAGCATCATTTAACCCATCCACATTAGGACTAAACACATTGGGAATAAAAATATAGTGCGGACAACTGTCTATTAATTCAATTTCATCTTGAGCAGTACAATTATTAACAGTAGAAACGACAACTCTATATACGCCAGGAATTGTAGTTGTTATCGATTGTGTTGTTTGGTTATTTGGGAACCACTGATAACGGTAATTGGGACCGGAAGTCGCATTAATTGTTATACTTTGATTTTGGCACATCACCCTGTCTTGTCCTAAATTGACTGTAGGCAATGGATATTCCTCGATAGTAATTTCTTTATAAACGCTATCACACACACGATTACCTGATTTGATAAAAGCTTTAACCCAGAAAGTGCCAAAACTATTGACTGTGATATTAGAATTTGTTGAACCATTACTCCATTCAAAAGTGGCATCGGGATTTGACAAAGTTTGTAAATTTAAAGAAAAGGGCGTTCCTGCACAAAAGCCAGTATCGTTAGGCAAAGAAAAAGCATTCAAAGGCCAATTCTTAACCACTACTATAAAGGTATCTTCGAATGTTTGACCGTTGTCAAATACCGTTGTTACAAAAGTATTAAAAGTACCTGCTGTGTTATAAGTAACTACGGGCGGATTTTGTAAAACACTGCTAGGAATATCTCCCCCCTGAAATCTCCAATTCCAAGACACAGGCGTTCCAGAACGAGAAATACTGGTATATCTTATGCCATCTTCACGACATAGATAAAGTGTTTGAGCCGAATGTAGTTCACTAACTATCAGGTTAATAAACATAAAAATTGGCAAGTAATAATTTCTAAGCTTGAAATTCATTTGATTTGAACAACAAATAATCTGTTTTTAGTAGGTTACAAATTTTATAGCGCTCGTCACCAGTATCAGTTTTAATAGCCAACAATGTTTCATAAACAACATCAATACCCACAAGTTTCGACCACTCAAATGGACCGAATGGATAAGCTGTACCAAGTTTCATTCCTTTGTCAATATCATCGCGATTGGCAGTTCCTTCCTCAAGTGTAAAGTAAGCTTCGTTGATAATCATAAAAATAACACGAGGCGAAACCATGCCTACTCTGGATTTGACAAGGTGTATTTGTTCCCAACCTAACTTCTTAAAAAACTCTAAATCTATCTGAGAACTTAATGTTGAACATTCTATGGATTTACGTTCCAAAAAAGTAGGCAATGCATTAATTCCTACAACATTGTTTACAAGAGAAGGTGGAACAAAAGCTTCGAGTTGAACTTTTATTGTGTTAAGACAAAGGATTGGATTTTGAGGCAAATTCATGTAAGGGCTAAGATCCAAATGGTCATCGAAATTTAAATCAAAAATAAGATCGAAATTGGATAAATCAATATTTTTTGTACTTTCGAACCCTGTAAATTCTAATGCGACAGATGAAAGCACCCTTTGTAGCGCCTCTAATCGTTTTATTGAGCCTATTGCTGCAATGTTCATTCTCGTGCAAAAATACAACATTAAAGATGAATAAAAAAATCATTTTCACACCTAACGCCCCTGCTCCTATTGGGCCTTATTCTCAAGCTGTTTTAGTAAATAACACTTTGTATTGCAGTGGTCAAATTGCCTTAAACAGTGAGGGTGCTCTCGACACAAGCTCTATTGAGAACGAAACCAAACAGATAATGGCAAACATTAACGAAGTTTTAAAAGCTTCGGGAATGAACTTTGGCAACATTGTAAAAACCAGTATTTTCCTAACCGATATGAACGATTTTGCGACGGTAAACGAAACCTATTCCAAGTTTTTCGACAAAGATTTTCCTGCTAGAGAAACAGTTCAAGTTAGTGCACTCCCAAAAGGAGTTCATGTAGAAATAAGTGTTATAGCGGTTAAGTAGATTAAAAATCGAACTTAATTCCTTGAGCCAAAGGCAAGTGATTGGTATAATTTATTGTATTGGTTTGCCTTCTCATGTATGCTTTCCAACTGTCACTTCCACTTTCTCTACCTCCACCAGTTTCTTTTTCACCACCAAAAGCACCTCCAATTTCGGCACCACTTGTGCCAATATTAACATTGGCAATTCCGCAATCACTCCCTTGTGATGACAAGAATAGCTCAGTTTCTTGAATATTATTTGAGAAAATCGCTGAACTCAAACCTTGCTTAACATCATTTTGCATTGCTATAGCTTCGCTGATATTTTTATATTTCATGACATACAAAATGGGGGCAAAAGTTTCCTCTTGTACTATTTTGTAAGTATTTTTTGCTTCGCATATTGCAGGCATTACATAACATCCACTTTCATAACCTTCCGCTTTTAGCTGTTTTCCTCCATACAATACTTTACCACCTTCTTTTTTCAATTGTTCAACCGCATTCAGAAAATGACCCACTGCAATTTCATCAATCAAAGGACCCACATGGTTGTTGGCATCCAATGGATTTCCAATATTTAACTGTTTGTATATTTTAATAATTTTTTTGAGTAAAGCATCGTAAATTGATTCGTGAATAATCAATCTTCGGGTGGTAGTGCATCTTTGCCCTGCGGTTCC
Source organism: Bacteroidia bacterium (assembly GCA_044373665.1). GTDB lineage: Bacteria > Bacteroidota > Bacteroidia > NS11-12g > UBA955 > JABMMZ01. The sequence continues at coordinate 1,754 of JBIPNH010000124.1, read as the reverse complement.
AACAGCACCAAAAACAATAGCACGTAATGCCATGTCTACAGAAGCATTTTCAGTAACAATAATCGCATTATTGCCCCCTAATTCAAGTATAGATTTACCAAAGCGTTCGGCAACCATTTTACCTACGGAACGTCCCATTGCAGTGCTTCCTGTGGCAGAAACCAAAGCAATACGTTTGTCATTTGCCATCATTTCCCCAATTGTTTTATCGCCGTTTATAAGGGTAAATATACCCTCAGGCAATTGATTGGCTTCAAGTACTTTTTTCATTAAATTCATGCAAGCCAATGCTGAGAAAGGTGTTTTCTCTGAAGGTTTCCAAATCGTAACATTGCCACAAACAGCAGCTATCATGGCATTCCAAGCCCAAACCGCAACTGGAAAATTGAACGATGTAATAACGCCAACTATTCCCAATGGATGCCATTGTTCATACATTCTATGTCCGGGGCGTTCGCTGTGCATGGTTAATCCGTGCAACTGTCTACTTAAACCCACTGCATAATCACAAATATCTATCATTTCCTGAACCTCACCCAAACCTTCTTGAAGGCTCTTACCCATTTCATAACTCACCAAAGCACCTAAACTGTCTTTATTTTCGCGAAGCACATTTCCATATTGTCTTACAATTTCACCTCTTTTGGGTGCAGGAATTTGATTCCAAAACTGAGCAGCAGATTGTGCTCTTTTTAATATTGCCTCATATTCTGTTATACCTGCAAAGGTCATTTCCCCAATTTTTTTACCATCTGTTGGTGATACTATTTTGCGGTGTTCACTGCCAACTGCATCTATCCAATTCAAACCTGTACATACGCTTTCGCAATGTTGCTTTACTCCTAAATTCTTAAATACTTGAGCTATTTTTTGCATAATGCAAAGTTAAAGAAACTATTGATTAAAAAGAATGATTTAAAACATTTTGGCGCAAAGTAAAAAAACAATAGATTTGCATGAATGAAATCAGTTTGGAAACGTTTTCGATTGCCCCTGTTTATAATACTGGGAATCGAGTTAGCTCTCAGGATATACAACCCATTTGTAAACGAGACTAAACAAAAGAAAAACGAACCAAAAGAAAACTTAACTTATTTATTTACTCAAAATTCGAGTAAATACTTAGACGATACCATTGTTCACAGCAAAAACGAACAAGGTTTTAGGGGTTCTAAATACAATGATTCTGCAACTATAAATATCATTTGTGTGGGAGGAGGTAATACAGAATGTCTTTACTTGGGAGACCAGAAACATTGGCCTTTTTTATTACAAGAGAAACTACAATCAAACTATAAAAATGCATATGTTTACAATGCCGGTTACGAAGGAAATAAATTGGAGGACCAGTTAACTTTGATAAAAACAAAGATAATCCCACTTAAACCAACCCACATTATTTTAATGAGCGGACCAGAGGAGTATGGCTATGTTCCTCCGACTAATTATCCATCTATTGCAAAAAAATCGAATGCATTGTCACTCAATTTTTTGTTAAAACTAGAAATAATCAAAACCTTTTCGAGCTTTTTTCCCACAAAAAATAATTCAAATGATATTAGCGATTTGGTTATAAAAGACTATTCTGCAATAGACACATTGACAATGAGCGAAAACGAAATCATACAATCTATTGCCCTACAAACCAAACATTTAGAAACATACAGAGCACAGTTAAATCAGTTACAAGCATTGTGCAAAAAAAACGACATTAAACTTATTATTGTTTCACAAAGTATCTTGTTTACAGAAGA
>JBIPNH010000123.1:0-6420 GCA_044373665.1 Bacteroidia bacterium | reverse complement strand
CTTGGCCAGGAAGGTCATAGTTTACTACAATATCAACATCAGCTATGTCAATTCCTCGAGCACTAACATCGGTTGCTATCAATATTTTAATAGTATTGTTTCTAAATTGATCTAATACTTTTATTCTTTCTTTTTGGTCTTTATCTCCATGTATGGTTGACGTTTGAATGTTAACACGTTCCATCGCTTTTGCAACTCTTTCTGCGCGAACCTTTGTTCTTACAAATATCAAAAATTTGCTTTCTGGGTTTTCGTTTACTATTCTTTCTAAAAAAAATCTTTTGTCATCCATTTCAATCATTGCTAGCGAATGATCTATGTTTTTATTCACTGGATTCTCAGGTGAAATTTGAATACGAATTGGGTTTTTAACAATAGAGTAGGCTAGTTTTCTAATTTTATCTGTAATAGTGGCCGAAAAAAACAAAGTTTGTCTTTTAAATGGAATATGCTTCATTAGGTCGGTAATGTCTTTCAAAAAACCTAAATCTAACATATGGTCAGCCTCATCTAAAACCAATGTTTCTAATTGACTTAAATCGATATATCCTTGACTTATTAAGTCGAACATTCTGCCCGGTGTAGTAATAAGTATATCGATCCCTTCTTTTAATGTTTGTATTTGCTTGTCTTGTTCTACTCCTCCATATAAGCTGAATACTTTGACCCCTGTATTGAATCCTATTGAATTAAAGACTTCATTGATTTGAATAGCTAATTCTCTTGTAGGCACTAAAACCAAACTTCTAATTTTTCTGTTCTTTTTTTTGTTATTACACAAGTGATTGATAATAGGTATTGCAAATGCCGCTGTTTTACCTGTTCCTGTTTGTGCAATAGCCAATACATCCTCGCCCTTCATTATTGGAGTAATGGCTCTAAATTGAATATCGGTGGGTCTTCTAAATCCCAATTTAGTTAAATTGGTAGTAATGTGGGGATGGAAATTGTATTGTTCGAATTTCATTCTATGTTATTGAAAAAAAAAGCCCTGACTGATGCAGGGCTTTTAAAATATCTGTTTAAATTTTATTTTAATTTACCTTTCCCTATTCCGTTAGATGGGAGAGATCTGTTTCTTTTTTTACTGTTACCAATTGGAGAACCAACTCTGTGCATTGCACATCTGAATCCAATGGTTGAGGTTGATAAGTTTTCATCTAAGTAACGTCTTGTTCCAGGGCTCATCCAATAAGCTCTATCATTCCAAGAACCACCTTTGAATACTCTTGCTTTGTCGTTGATTAAAGTTGTTACACCATATTCATAGACTTGCTCATCGTTTTGGTATAATGTAGCATCTTTGTATCCAATGTTGTCAGCAACTTTGTAGTTTCTACGGTTGATGTTTTCTTCATCTGTTACTTTAACAAATATTAAACGACCTAATGAATCTTTTTCTTCAATTTCACCGTATTGGTCTAATTTTACTTTTGAGAAAACGTTACCACGGAAGGCATTGAAATCATCAACATCTTCGAAAGATAAAGGACGGTAAACATCCATTACCCATTCAGAAACGTTACCTGCTAAGTTGTAAATTCCGTAATCATTTGGCCAATAAGCATCAACAGGAGTAGTGATAACACCAGCATCGTTCAACTGGCTCGCAATACCCGCTTGATCCCCTTTGTCTCTTTTGAAGTTAGCCATAATTTTACCTCTGTCTTTTTCTTTACCATGAGTCATTCTCACCGTTAAGTCGTTCCAAGAAAACACTCTTTTTTCGTCAGTATTCTCAAATTGAGAATTACCAATAGCACCTTGTGCAGCGTATTCCCATTCAGCTTCTGTTGGTAAACGGTATTCAGGTAATAATATTCCATCTTTTGTACCTACATCTCTACGACCTTTCTTAGTTCTGTAGTCACGTGGCATACCTTTTAGTTTCTTTCTAGTGGCAGGATTGTATTGATCAGCCAAATATGCTTTGGTATTAAAGTTTTCTTCATCCTTCATTTTGAAATCTTTGTAAGGGTGAATTTTTTCTCTGTCTAATATCATTTCGTTAACACGGTCTGTTCTCCATGCAGCGAAATCGGTAGCTTGTAACCAACTAACACCAACTACAGGGTAGTTTTTGTAGGCAGGGTGACGGAAATAATATTCTACATAAGGTTCGTTGAATGCCAATCTGCTTCTCCAACATAAAGTGTCAGGTAAAGCTTTTCTGTATACTTCAGGATAAGATTCACCAAAGACTCTTTGTAACCAATAGACATATTCGCCGTATTGTAAATTAGAGACTTCTGTTTCATCCATATAAAAAGATGGAACTGTTTGTTTTCTCTCAACGTTGTTGTATTCAAACAATACGTCTTGTTCTGTTGAACCCATTACAAAGGCACCTGCAGGAACTAAAACCAAACCTGGTCCTGTTTCTTGTCCTTTGTATTTGTGATTTTCAAATCCACCCCATTTACGGCTGTTGTAACCAAAGCCAGTTGTTTTTGATTTGTTTTTGTTGGCACAAGATGGCGTTAATAGCATGATGCCTGCCATTAATGTCGAAATTGCCAATAAACTTTTCTTTCTATTCATGTGTGTTAATGTGCGTGTGTTAATATCTTATAAACTGCAAAAATGATTAAATATTGTGTATTTCCAAAATTTAATTAAAAATCAGGACATCTTAATGGTTTGAAACGAACTGGTCTGTTTCTTAAACACCAATCCACAGTTGCGCTAACTTCATGACTACCAGGAGCTGCTGCTCTTGCAGATGAGACTGTAATATCATAACTGTAGCCAAATTTAAATCTGTCTTTTCTAAAACCTAATAATACCATTATGGCATCTGAGTTACCAAATGTTCCTAATGTTTGTCTGTACCATAAACCTGTTACAATTGGCCCTTTGTTTACATAAAAACCAAAGTTTAATTGAGTGAAATTTTGTTGCATCATAAACAAAGCATTTGGTGAAAATGTTGCTTGTGAAATACGTTTGTTATCCAAAGGAATTACAACACCCGAATGAAAGGTATAACGTCTTGGGACAATACCGTCGTTGTTGCTGTAAAAAGATTGAACCGGTTGTGTGATGTTGTGTATGGCAAATCCAGCATAAAATCTTTCTGAATAGGCAAGAAATCCTGCGCCAAAATTTGGAAATACTACACTATTGCTAGCAGTTGGTTCTTGAGTTATATTAACAAATCCTCTTGTTGGGTCAATTTGATCCCCAAATCTTAGTTTAGTATGGTCAATTGCTTTCTGAACAAAAGAGGCTTGTAAACCTGCTCTTAAAAAGAAATATTTGTTAATTGGTAAAACATAAGAATAAACGCCACTTACTGAAGTCGTAGTTAACTGACCAGCACCTGCTCTGTCATAAGTTGCCATTAATCCAATACCGCCACCAATTTTATCATAATGTTGGTCGTAACTTGCATTGAAAGTTCTAAATGTGCCGGGTAAACTTGGCCATTGATTTCTGTAGTTGATAGACATTCTACCTGCTGAATTTCTTCCACAAAATGCAGTCCCTGCCATAGCTGGGTTCGTGTAAACTGGCGCTGCATAGAATTGAGAAAATTCAGGGTCTTGAGCTCTAGCTGTTGTGAAAACAGCACAGATCATAACTAAAACGTAAATTTTTTTCATTTTCCTTTGATGTATAAATGGATACTTCACAAAGATATTGTCATTTTTTTGTAATTTCATATTTTTTTTATATTTTTTTTAATCCTGTTGCGTTTCAGTGGGTAATTATACTTAATTTTGTATCTATTTTATGCTTAAATATATCGGTTTTACTTCTGTTTTGTCAATATTCTTTTATAACACTGTGTTTGCGCAAAACGTTGCTTTGATACCCCAAAAATCACTTATTTGGGATCTTTCTTCAGAACATAAGACCCCAATTATTAAAAATTTCACCTTATCTGAGTCCCTTTTTGGGTCTGTTTTTTTACCTTCTATTACTGAAAATTTCCCCTCTGAATATTATACCGAAATAACGATCCAAAACCCTGTTTTTGAAAAATTATCTGGTTTCGAATCTTTCAAAAATAAAATAAAACCTCTTCTTTCTGCTGATGTTAAATTAAAACAATACCATACTTATGAGGGACCTCAATTATTTGCGGCATACACTTTAAGTCCTTTTGTTTTAAAAAATGGCGAGGTACATTGCTTAAAATCCTATGAATTAGTCGTTAACAATACCAGAAAAGTCGAAAAAAATACTAATGTTTCAAGTTCAAAAAGAAGATCAACCAGCACTGTATTGGCAACAGGGAAGTGGCTGAAATTTAGTGTTGTTCAAGATGGTGTCTACAAACTAACTAAAAGTGATTTGAAAGCCGCAGGTTTGGATATTGAATCAATTAATCCAAAAACTATCAAGATTTATGGTCACCAAGGGGCAATGTTGCCCGAAGATAATGCCGCAACAAGGTACGAAGATTTGCCCGAAAATGCAATTCAAATTATAGGTGAAGGGGACGGCGTTTTTAATGATGATGATTATATTCTATTCTATGTTCAAGGGCCTCATAAATGGAAATACAATTTCCAAAGACAAAGGTATGAGCACCAAATAAATTACTATTCTGACAAAACATTTTTCTTTTTGACTTATGGCGGTGGTTCAGGAAAACGAATGAATACACGCTCGAATGGAAATTCTCTTGTTGCAGATAAAGCGTTTAATTGGTTTGATTACCATGTTTTTCATGATGATGAAAAAGAAAATTTTTGTAATGAAGGTAGAATTTGGTTAGGTGAAAAGTTCGATCAACAGACTTCATATACTTTTAATCAAAGATTGGCCAATATTACAACGGATAAAGAGGTAAGTGTTTATTTTGAGGCTGGGGTTGTATCCCCAACTCTTAGTCAAATGAATCTTCAAATAAATGGGAATGTGGTTACAACCATGTTTTTTCAAGACCTTGTTTCTAAATATGATTGTTTTACAGATGGTGGAATAAGAAGCGGTTCTATAGCCACATCATCACCCGATGTTCAATTGCGCTTTACTTACAATAAACCTAACAGTAGTTCGAGAGCTTGGTTAAATTATTATGAATTGCATGGATCGCGATTGCTTAATAAGGAAGAAAATTTTATGCCTTTTAGTAATATCCAAGCACTTCAACACGGAACGGTAGAGTACAGATTGCAAAATCTCACTTCAAATTCAGTGGTTTTTGATGTGACGAATCCTGTTGATCCACAAGTGCAAACCTTATTTACAGACAATGGCGCATCTGTATTTAGAGATAACAATTCATTTGTACTTAAAGAGTATGTGCTTTTTAACGGGGATTTCTTGAAACCTGATTTTGTGGAAGAGGTGCCGAATCAAAATTTACATGGTGCAGGCATTGTTCAATATATTATTATAGCCCCTGATGTGTTTAAAGATGCCGCTAATAAATTGGCAGATTATCACCGATTAAAATCAAATTTACAAGTTTTGGTGGTCAGCCCCCAATTAATATACAATGAATTTTCGAGCGGTTCTCAGGATATTAGCGCCATTCGCGATTTTTTGAAATTGATTTATGATGGAAATAATAATCCAGTCAATCAATTAAAATATGTTTTATTATTAGGGGACGCTAGTTTTGACTACAAAGACAGAATCTCTGGCAATACTAATTTTGTGCCTACTTATGAGTCGGAACCTAAATGGAATATTCCAACTTCATTCAGCAATGGTTATTACTGTTCTGATGATTTTTTCGGCTATTTAGATTCTACCGACGGTTTATGGATAAATGAACAAAAACTTGAAGTTGTTGTGTCGCGAATGCCTGTCTCTACTCCAACAGAGGCTATGGACATGGTTGATAAAGTAATACATTATAAAAGTGAAGCAACTTTGGGGAATTGGAGAACAAATGCCACCCTTTGTGCGGATGATGCCGATGCAAGTTGGGAGACAATGTTTGTAAATGATTTTGAAAATATTAGTGAGTTTTTAGACACCACAGTAAAAAACTTAAATGTCAATAAAATTTATTTTGATTCATACAAACAACAAAACTTAAGCGGTTCGCAAAGGTATCCTGAGGTACAAGAAGCTATCATTAAGGATTTTGAAAATGGAACTTTAATTTTCAATTATGTTGGTCATGGTGGTGAACAGTATTTGGCTTCTGAAAAAGTGATTGATATTCCGTTGATTAATAGCTTAAAAAACAAAAACACTTTGCCTGTTATATTCACAGCCACGTGTGAGTTTAGTCGTTTTGATGATGCCCGAAGAAAAAGCGCCGGGGAATACATGTACACAAATCCCGAGGGAGGTGCTATAGCTATGTATACAACAACTCGACTTGTTTATGCGGGAGACAATGCCTCTTTGACTAATTTTTTCTGGACCAATTGCGCTTATGTCAAAATAGGGGGGAAGTGGCCCACTTTAGGAGAGATTCATAAAAAACTCAAAAACAGACCAAACCCTTCC
>JBIPNH010000029.1:0-22459 GCA_044373665.1 Bacteroidia bacterium | reverse complement strand
CAAGCGTATGAATTCGTGCCAGATAAAATACTTGAGTTATTTGTAAAGCTGAACAAGTGGTTTTTAATACATTGGTCAGAATCATTCACCGAGAATCGGGAAATTGGCATGGCATAAACCGATACATTTTTAGTAATTGAATCAGTACAATTTTTATCACTTGTTACTTTAAGTTTAACGGTATAATTGCCAAAAGTGTTGAAAGATTTAGATGGGCTTATAGAAGTACTAAAAGAAGTGTCACTAAAAGTCCAATTGTAGGTCATGCTGCCTGAACTTATAGTGGAAGTGTTAGTGAATTTAAAAGAATGGTTTTTTATACACTGTGAAGAGTCGTTGATATTGAATTTAACAACAGGAGTCGGAAGTATTCTTAATCCTTTGGTAAGAGTATCCTTACAACCCTCGGCAGAACTTGTAATTAGGCGGATATTAAAACTATCAGCCGTGTTGTATGATTTGTTGGGAGAAGTTAAAGTGGAAGTTTGTCCATCACCAAATGACCATGCATAACTCATCGGTGTAGAGTTAGTAGTACTGTTGTTTTTAAAGGAGTAGCTATTGCCTTTAAAACAAATGTTTTTTGAAGGTTCAATAGAAAAGTCAGCTTTTACATTAGTAACGGTAATTTGAGTTGACAAGGTATCGGGGCAACCAAATCCTTGAAATGGGGTAAGTACAACATAGTATTTTTTTAATGAGCTTGGTGTGTTTACAACTAAAGTACTTGAAGTTCCCAAAACTTGGGTTTTTGAAGAATCGAGCCATCTGTAACTTTGGAATCCCGGAGGAGCGGTGAGAGTAGATGTTTTTTGTTTTTTACAGGCAACCGTATTGATTTGAAACAAACCACAACTTAAGTCCACATAACCATAACCAAAGTGACCTCCTAATGAACAGTCGCCACTCGCAAAATCAAGAATAATAGTTCTACCAGCATAGCCAGATAAATTAATGGTTGCCGTTGACCAAGCTCTGTAGAAAACCGTAGAAGAGACATTTGAACGAGTAAATCCTGGGATATTAGATGCGGCAATATAAGTGTGGGTGTTACAATTGAGAGATTGATTGGTTGCCGAGTCAAATGTTTTTACTTCAAATCTAGGTTGTTGAGCGGCGGTGTGTCCAGGGTCTTGGAAAACAACCGCATAACGGTATATAAAACTGTAATTATTTACATTGTTAGGAACTCTAACAAAGTATCTAACTTTTTCAGCTTGTCTACTAGTGCCGTTATTGCCAATTCTAAGAGCGTAAGAGCCACCACCACTAGGTACAACAGGGAATCCGCCATAAGGGTCAGTTCCTGTTCCTGACATAATAGTATGTCTGCCTGTTGATGCTCCTGCAGTTCCCGTGTTTATTGGGCAACATGATCCTGTAAAAGGTTTCCAATTGCTTAAATTACCTGATTCAAAATCAATATTGGGGGGGCAGGTGGAAGTTTGTTGCGACCATATTTTATTGGGGCATAGAACAATAAAAAAGTAAAGATATATTCCGACTTTAATTATTTTCATCTTATTAAATTTGTTCCTTCAACTGTTTTGAAGTAATAGTATTGGCCTATATAAATTTTAATCAAACCATTGGGGTAAAAATCTAAATCTTCAAATGTTGTTTCAGATAGTTTGTTTAAATTTAAGTCAAATAGCTGATAGAAATTATTTTCTTGAATAGCTATTGTTGACAGTCCATTTGATTTCAAGTTTTGAAATTTTTTATTCCAAATAATTTTAGAGTCTTTAATAGCAATATATTCATCATTTGCAAATTGTAAAATAAAATGGTTCTTAATGGTTACTATTTTTTTGCAAGAAAAATCTTTTAGGTTAGCAATAGACATAATTTCAGAAATTTTATTATTGTCCATATTGATACTGAATATGCTTTTGGCGCGATACCCAACACTCATTCCATTTTCAATAGGACTCACTTGTTCGAATTCTTCTTCACAAATTTTGTTGCCATATTTGTCAATCATAAACCATAAACTGTCCTTTTTAGCCCAAGTTTTGTCATTATTAAAATCTTTAACTTCACTAAATTGAGGGTTAATAACTTGATTGCCCGAATCATTAGCAAACCCCCATAAACCATTTGAAGAAAAAGCTATCCTGTTATTACAAATTGTAGAAACTTCATCTACGAAATTTTTAAAGAGTAAAATGCCGTTTTTGTTTATCAAATTACATTGACCAACTTCATTCCATATTATAGAGTAGCCTTTATTAAAAGAGGTCATCTCTGTGTAATTTGTTTGAAATGCGGTATTTAAATTGCTGTCAATAAACTCCCATTTGTTTTGAATTCTAACAACAGCATAACCCTCAATAAAGGGTTCTGCATAGTCGTAAAATTTTGTATTGTTTGTGTACCCACCGTCACTCGAAAAATAAAACATATTTAACGAGTTATTGAAATAGGGCATTAACTTATTTTGACTTGAAATTGAATTCGAAGAAAAACCAAGTAAAAACAAAGCCATTAATTTTAAACCTATAAATTTCATTGTAATCTCACTGTATTTTAAATTGTAATTGACTCATGATTTAATTGCAAACTATGGTTAGTATTTAAACACAAAATGCGAACTTTTAATTAACACAGGGGTCTTTTTTGCCTTTACTTGTTTTATGAATTAAAGACCTTATTAAAAATTTGAAATGGAGAATAAGATTTTCCATTATTTGCATCGTTTTCAGTTGAATTATTGACATGACGAGTCGTTTGTGTTTTTTAATCCAAATAGGAATAAAAAGTAATGTGATGAAATAAATATATTATTTTTTTTCATGATACAAAATTCTTTCAATTATAAATACTACGCCCTAGTATCATGTGCTTAATTTGAAGCTATATTGTTAAAAAATCGCGTTTTTTTAGTCTAAATTATAGGCTTTTTTACTAAAGGGTTTAAAACATTGAATTAAACTATCAAAAGACGTTCTCGATTGCGTACATTTAATTAAAATAATCCTTAAAATTATTTTAAATTGGCTTAATGATTTTTTTCGAAGTCTTTTTCTGTTGTGCTTATTCTTTAGTTTGACTATTAATGGAAACTATGCAGTAATGAAATTAGCGTTTAAGTTAAACAAAACCAATGCTTTATAAGATGTGAGTTTGTTTTAGTTGTTTTATTTATTTAAGAAACTTCGTGATGTATTTGAGCTATAAATTCCTTTACAAATTCTTTTTGACTGTAATTATTTTGTTTTTTTGTGGTTTCGCCATCTTTTCTTCAATGAAATATTTCCCATCTATTTACTTTTTTAAAAGTAGTTTTTGAATGGAGTGATGGTTTTTATTTTTGCTTTTTCTAAAACAATGTTTTTAATGTCATTTATCACTACGTTATAAAAGTGTTGCCTAATCAACTTTAATTTTAGTTTGTATTTATTTGATCAAAGTAATTGTCACCACTATTGCCAACATTATCGTCTCGAGAAACGACTAGTTAATTGGCTGTTATTTGATTAATGCAAAGAGGATTGGATTGGTTTCTAATATGATTGGAGTTAAAGATAATTTATTGAATCAGTTTTTCATTGTGCAATTTTACAATGTAAAAAGTGCAAAAAAGAGCAAAAGCAAGGTTGTTTTATATAACCATACAATGCTTATATAAAATAGGGAAAAAATAGATTATTATTTGTTAATTGGTAGAGACGCCTTGCGAGGCATCTATAAATATCAGCGTGAGGTTAATTGGTAGAGACGCCTTGCGAGGCGTCTGTAATAATATACCGTAATAAATATTATATTACCAACCACTACGTGTCGACATCATAAAACAAAAGAATAACAAACATTCTTTTGTAGATTAAAAAAATAGTTTTACCTTTGCACCCCGCAAGAAAAGGAGAACTTGCGTTTAATTATAAAAGCAATATGGCAACAAAATTAAGATTACAACGTCATGGACGTAAAAAACAGGCCTACTACTACATTGTGGCTGCAGATTCACGTGCTCCGAGAGATGGTAGATTTATTGAAAGAGTTGGTGATTACAATCCAAACACTAACCCTGCAACAATCAATATCGATCTTCAAAAAGCAGTGAATTGGTTAGATAACGGTGCTATCCCTACGGATACCGTTAGAGCAATTCTATCTTACAAAGGCGCAATGATGTTACATCACTTACACGGTGGTGTAAGAAAAGGCGCAATGACTCAAGAACAAGCTGATGCAAAATTCGAAGCTTGGCAAAATGAAAAAGCAAACAAAGTTCAATCTAAACGTGATACTTTAGCTGACAAACGTGCAGCTGTTGATGCGGAAAGATTCAAAGCTGAAACTGCAGTAAAAGAAGCAAAAGCTGCTGCTATTGCCGCTAAAAATGTGGTTGTTGAAGAAGTTCCTGCAGAGGAAGCTCCAGTAAGCGAAGCCGAAGTTAGCGATGCAGAAGTTAGCGATGCGCCAGAAGCAGAATCTAATGCTCCTGAAACTACAGAAGCTTAATTTATTCTTTGTTTAAATGTTAAACAAAGTAAACAATATTCATTCAAAACCCACTCAAAAAGTGGGTTTTGTTTTGAAACCACATGGCTACAAAGGTCATCTTAAGTTTCAATCTGATTTCGACATCGAAGACGATTTTTTACTTCTCGAAATCAATCAAAAGTTTGTTCCCTTCGAAATTGAAGGGATTAATCCTCAAGGAAGTATTATCAAACTCAAAGGTATCGATTCCGAAACCGAAGCCTCTCTTCTGTCAGGTTTGTCCATTCTTGCCTTCAGTGATGAAGTAGAAAGAGATGAACTCGATTTTGAAGGTTACACGCTCACAGATTTGTTGAGCAATACCAGTTACACCATTACCAATGTCGAATTAATTCCCAATAATATACTCTTAGAGTTTAGGCACGGTTTTAAAGACTGCCTTTTGCCATTTTCGGATGGTATTATCGTTTCTATCGACCACGATACTCAAACTATTCAGGCGAATTTTCCTGATGGTATATTAGACTTGTAAGCCATGAGAATAGACATTATTACCGTTCAACCTGCTTTATTCGAAGGCCCTTTTACCTGTTCTATGGTCAAAAGAGCTCAAGACAAAGGATTGGCAACGGTCAATTTAATCAATCTTAAAGATTATGCATTGAACCGCTATGGTCAGGTAGACGATTACCAATTTGGCGGCGGTGCAGGCATGGTTTTAATGTGCGAACCTATAGCCAATGCAATCGAAGATTTGCAAAAACAAAGAACTTACCAAGAAATTATTTACACCTGTCCCGATGGTGAAATATGGAATCAAAAGATTGCCAATACTTATTCAACATACGAAAATATAATCATTTTGTGCGGTCATTACAAAGGGATAGACCAACGCATTCGTGATATTTTTGTAACCAAAGAAATTTCCATAGGTGATTTTGTGCTTACAGGAGGTGAATTGCCTGCTGCACTTATCACAGACAGTATTGTTAGACTTTTGCCCGGTGTTTTGGGCAACGAGGAGTCGGCACTTACCGATAGCTTTCAAGACGATTTATTAGCACCACCCGTTTATACCCGTCCCGCAGATTTCAGAGGACACAAAGTTCCAGAAGTTCTTCTTTCGGGACATTTTAAAAACATAGATGATTGGCGAATGGAACAATCATTACATCTGACTCAAACCAAACGTCCCGATTTGTTGGACCACTAAAATTTATGACACTCATACTTCACAAACCTCTTATTATCTTTGATTTGGAAACCACAGGCGTTGTTCCGTCTAAAGATAGAATCATTGAGTTATACATGATTAAGGTATTTCCTGATGGAACCCGCAAAGAATTGTATCAACGTTTTAATCCAGGGATTTCGATTCCTAAGGAATCCTCTGATATTCATGGGATTTATGACGCAGACGTTATCAGTGAACCTCTTTTTGAGGAAAAAGCCAATGAAATTTTGCAATTTATTCTTCAATCTGATTTTGCAGGTTTTAACAGTAATAAGTTCGATTTTCCATTGCTGTTGGAATCGTTTTACCGTTGTCAAATCGATTTTGATATCAGTAAATGTAAGTTTATCGATGCACAACGTATTTTTCATTTAATGGAACCACGCACTCTGAGTGCCGCTTACAAGTTTTATTGCAACAAAGAATTAATGGATGCGCACAGTGCCAAAGCGGATACTGAAGCAACTTGGGAAATTATTAAAGCGCAATTGGATAAATATACTCAAATGGAACCTACTGTAGAGTATATTCATCAAATGACTGGACAACACCATTTGGTGGATTTGGCAGGTCGATTGGTATACAATGACAAAAAAGAAGTAGTTTTTAATTTTGGGAAACACAAAGGTAAAACCGTTGCCCATGTATTCAAAACCGATAATTCATATTATGAGTGGATGATGCAAGGTGATTTTCCGATGCAAACCAAAAAGGTATTGACTCGACTTAAATTAGAAACCATTCAACAATAATTTATAACAAAGTGTCAAAAAGAATAACATTCGATCAGCTAATTGTCTTTGAATCTGAGGATTTTATCGCCATCAACAAACCGCCCTTTGTGCCATCATTACACGAAAGATTTGATGAAGGAAAGTCGCAATCCATTGTTGAAATAGTAAAAGCTGTTAATGAAGACTATTCTTTGTGCCACCGTTTGGACAGAGAAACGTCGGGAGTAATGCTCGTAGCAAAACATGCCGAAGCATACCGTTTTATGTCTTTGTTATTCGAAAATAGACAAGTCAAAAAAACATACCATGCCATTGTCTCTGCTCCTGTAAATATTCAGGATTTAACCGTTGAATTGTCTTTGTACACTGATAGTAAAAGAAGAGTGCAAATCTCTAGAAGTAAAGGAAAATCTTCGGTTACCATTATCAATACTCTTAAAAAGTACAAGCATTTTACCTTATTAGCTTGTCAACCGGTTACGGGGCGACTTCACCAAATTAGGGTGCATTGTATGGCTCAGAATTTACCCTTGGTCGGCGATACTTTGTATGGAGGAAAGCCTGCTTATTTGTCAATGATAAAAAGAAAGGTTCACCAAGGCAAAGACTCCGAAGAAAAACCGATGATAGGCCGTTTTGCTTTACACGCTCACAGTATCGAATTTACCAATATGCAAGGTGAACCTGTTTGTATTACAGCACCTTATGCCAACGATTTCGAGGTGTTTGTTAAGTTGCTTGATAAGTATGACACAGAAAGTGCTTAGCTAAGCTGTTTCTGATGCAGTTGATTAAATAAGGCAATAAACAACACCATTAATACCGGGCCGTAAATGACGCCCCAAAATCCCAATAAACTGATGCCAAATAATACCCCAAAAATGGTGATTAGGGGATGGGTTTCTGCTATTTTTTTCTGTAGAATAAATCTGAAAACATTGTCGCTACTTCCAATAATAAAAAAACCATACAAGCCAAGCATTAAACCCGGCATTACGGTTCCTTGTGCAATGATATAAATGCTCAAAGGCAACCATACCGCCATAGTTCCAACAACTGGAATGACACTAACTATTCCCGTTATTAGTCCCCACGTTATAGGTTCATTAACTCCGAAAATGTAATAACCAATAATGGCAACAATAGCCTGAATAAAGGCTAGAATATACAAACCTATGGCATTGCTGTAGATGCTCATTTTAACTGAACGTACTAATAGGATGTTTTGATTCAAACGAAAAGGGAGGTGGTGTTTCAACCAACGGTTTATGATTCTATTGTTGATAAGCGTAAACCACAAAATAACCATCATAAAAACAAAATTAGTCATGCTATTAAAGCCTGAATTGATAATTTGTGGAACGGTATTTTTGATAAGGTCTGCAATCATCTGATAACTGTCTTTACTCATTAAATTGATGTCAAATTGATTTAACAAATAGTTGTTAATGATTTGGATATTATCGAGCATAGGTTGAGGGTTGTCAATGATGGGTTTTATTTTGGAAAACACAAAAATACTGAGCAAATAAAAAGGAAAAAGGATGAGAATAACGGAGGCAAACATCAATGTAAGATTGGCTGCAACGGGTTTCCATTTTTTTCTATGTACCAGATTATTAAAGGGTTTACTTAACACTACGGTCAAGGTAATGGCCCCTAAAATAGCGCCAATCATAAAGTAAAGGGTTTTGAAAATAATTAACCCAATGATTATGAGAAAAGCGAGGGTTAATAATTTAATGGTTTTGGAAGAGGTGTCTTGTGTCATGTGTTTTTAGCAATATTAGAGTCTAAAGTCGAGATTTAAAAATCATAGTTACTTTAATTTTCTTTAATGTGTAAATGATGTACTTTTGCGGCTTAATAATATGAGAAAGAAAGGGTTAGTTGCTTCATTTTTAATGTATTCGGTTTTTTCATTTGCTCAAACCAAAGATATAATTCTAATTCATAGGGATACCTTTGTGATAAATGGCTTTCAATTGAATGAAAATAGATTCAAAAACCGTTCCATTTGGTTATCCAACAAGTCTATTTCAACCATGAATGAAAAGGAAATGTCGAGATTACCTGTGAGAAGTATTGCAGAGGCACTTCAATTTGTAGCAGGCGTGTCAATTTTACAAAGAGGTCCGGGTGGTACCCAAGCGGATTTGTCTATTGATGGCGGTTCGTTTGACCAAAGTTTAGTGCTTATTAATGGTATTAAAAGCAATGATGTTCAAACAGGACATCACCAGTTAAATTTACCCTTTCCAATGATAGCGGTCAAGCAAGTCGAGGTATATAAGGGCGCACAAACACGAATGTTTGGTCCGGGAGCGTTAACAGGGGCAGTCAATTTTGTGGTGTCGCCTCAACAAGATGGTTTGAAATTTCATGCTTATGCAGGTTCCAACTTTAAAAGAGATACCATCGACCAATCCTCTTATATCAACCAAGGGGTTCAAGCCAGTTACGGTTTTAAAACAAAAAAAATGAATCACTTAATTGCGGCGGCTTTTGAATCGGGAACTGGTTACCGTTACAACTCGGCATTTAACAGAAATCAATGGATGTATGCCTCTGATTATACTTTTAATTCCAATCACAAGATTGAGTTTTTGCTAGGGTTTAATTACAATCAATTTGGGGCGAACGCTTTTTATGTCCCCCCAATTCGTCCCGATACATTTTCGAGAGAATCTAATGCTCAAGAGACCGTTCAAACACTGTTTACCTCTTTGCAATCGTTTCATAAATTGAACAAATGGAAGTTAAATCCAAGATTGAGTTTCCGTAAAAACAATGATGACTATATTTTTATTCGTCAAAAACCCAAGGTATTCCGCAATATTCATATTACCCAAACCACCCAACTC
The DNA here is from genome assembly GCA_044373665.1 of Bacteroidia bacterium. Taxonomy (GTDB): domain Bacteria; phylum Bacteroidota; class Bacteroidia; order NS11-12g; family UBA955; genus JABMMZ01. The sequence continues at coordinate 13,178 of JBIPNH010000029.1, read as the reverse complement.
GAGCTGCATGCAAGTAGAATTAACCGTTTTGGTGAACTTGGTTTGGGTGTGGAAGGTAGAATGGACGAAATAAATAGTACTAATTTGGGTTTGAGAAACAGAAATAATGCAGGGGTGTATGCCGAACAGCTTTTTAAATTTGGCCAAAAGGTAGAAATGAGTCCAGGTGTTTATGCGAACTATAATTCCGATTTTGGATTTAAAATATTCCCTTCCTTTGATGCGCACTATTTGGTTTCACAAAGATTGAAAATCTACACCCATTCAGGAACATCTATGAGAAATCCGACCTATACCGATTGGTTTTACAGAGGTCCATCTAACGATGGTAACCCGCTTTTGTTGCCTGAACAGTCATTCCAAACGGAATTAGGGATTAAGACCTTTCAGAAAAAATGGAATGTAAATACTTATGGATTTTATCGCAATGTGGATCAATTGATTTCGTGGGTTAGACCTAATAATGTAAGTAAATACCGTCCCGAAAATATACTAAGGGCTCAAACGATAGGGGCGCATTTTTCTTTGAAAACTCAGGAAAATAAGGTCTTTAATTTGTTGACATGGTCTTACTATGGGGGTTACACTTATTTGAATACAAACTTTATGCAACCATTAATTGGAGAAACTAAATATGAAGATAACAGTTTAAGACATCAATGGGTGAATAGTTTGAATTTGTTGTGGCAAAAAAGAATGATGTTGTCTTTGAATTACAGATTAATTGAACATCAAAATTCAACTCAATATGGCTTGTTAGACACGCGAATTTCTTTTAAACACAATGATATGACTGTTTATGTAGATGTAAATAATCTATTGGATGTTCAATACACACAAGTAAACAGCATTCCTTTGCCAGGAAAATGGTTTACATTCGGATTGAAATATAAATATTAAGGTTTTTTACTTCTTTTGAAGACAATAAAGCCGTCTTTATTATAAACGATTTTCAATTCAGGATTTAATCCCAATTCTTGGGTATTATTAGCTTTTACAACAAAATAAGCGTCTTTGTCGAGCTTAGCATCGTTGATAAGCCAATGTTTTTCAGTACCATCAAGTTCACTTCGTTGCTGTTCATTAAGTGCAAGATAGTTGGGCGCTCCCTTTGATTTCAAAAAACTTGACCTTACTTTATACAGACCATCTTTCGACTTCAATGGTAAAGTGTTTGCATAAAAATAAATGGCATATGTTTTAAAGCCTGCATTGTGGAAGTAGCAGTTTTCTTTACTTTTTGTTTGATAGAATTGGATAATCCCACCTTGGGTGTGTGCTTCTATTTTGGGAACCAATAGGATAGAACTTAGGGAAATAAACACCACCATACCAATTAAAAAAACGCCAAACACTGTTGTTTTATTTACCTTTTTAATCAGCATTATAACAAAGGTGATTAATGACAAACAGAGAATAATGCCGGGTGTAAGATCGGTGAAGTGCCATTTTACATTGGCATTGATATTCATTACAGCAAATTCATCCTTGATATATGGAATGATTGTAGATTTATGAAACATCATTACCAAAGGCAATGCAATGCTAGCAGAGGCAATAATAAGTCCAATCAGGAGGGTTAAAAGAATGTATTTTAGTTTAAATTTAAAGATTGAATTACAAATACTTTCTATGCCATAAGCGGACAAAAAGGTAAGCGGCAACCAACAAAGTGAGGAATAGTGAACAATTTTGGTTTTGACAATAGAAAACAAAATAAGTACAACCCAAAAAAGGCAAAGCATAGTCAGGCGAAATACATTTTCTGGATAGGTGTAAAATTCATTTTTTTTCCAAGCAGCTATTGCAAAGATGGAAATAGGGAAACAGCCAAAAAACAAAACCAATGCGTGGTAATAAAAAGGTTGTTGATGTCCGGCGATATTTTGCGAAAAGAGACCGATTTGATATTGGATGAATTCGATAAGGAAATAGGGTCCATTTTTGATTGTTTCGGGCAAAAACCAAATACAACAAACCAGTAAAGTGCTGAATAAGTAAAAAATAAGATGTTGAATGCGGAAAAACCAAACCATTCTTTTGGCAAATACCATGGCAAAAAGAACGAGTAAGCCCACCAATAAAGCAACAGGTCCTTTACACAAAATCGCGATACCAGTGTAAATGCCAGCTAAAAAAAAGTTTTGATTAGGGTTGTATGAAACGTGGTGGTTTTTTAGGGCTTTAAAAAATTCGAGGATACTCAAAAAAATAAAGAAGTTAAAAACAGGGTCAATTAATCCTGTTTTGAAATACAAATGTGGCGTAATTGAACCTAAGTAGGACAGAACCCACCAATGGGCAACATGACCTTTAAAAAGTTTTTTGGCAAAAGTAAAAATCACCCAAAGCGTTAAAATGCCAAATAATGCATTAGGAAAACGAGCTGCAAATTCGTTGATACCAAACAGTTTCATAGAGAGAACTTGAAGCCAGATAAACAGAGGTGGTTTCTCCCAAAAAGGGTTAAAATTGATTTGGACTTGCGAATAATTGCCAGTCACCATCATTTCACGTGCCGATTCAGCAAAATTTATTTCGTCCCAATCGAACAAATGCACGCTACCCAAAAAAGGAATAAAAAGAAATCCGCCAATAAATAAGAGAATGACAGAGTAAAGAAGTTGGTCCGATTTTGTCATTTTTTAGATTTGGAAAAAGAGTTTTGCCATTGAGGCGTGAGTAAGTTTTTGTGAATCAAAAGGGTAGTAAAAAAAGCAATAGAAAATCCAACAAGAGCGCCTGCATAAACATCCATGACATAGTGTTGCAATACATACACACGGGAATAGCCCATAGAAAAAGCTAGAATAAATAGGATTAGTTTAAAAAACTTGCTATTCGTCATAAAAGCAACCAATGACAAAGAACAAAAAGCAGAAACGGTGTGACCCGAGGGAAAACTGCCGTTTGAGTGAAGTTTTATGCCTTTTACATAATGCATTACCACAGTTTCTTGCTCACTAATCCAAACGAAGGGGCGTTTAAAGTCAGTGAAAATATAATGCTTACACACAATAATCGTAATGGCACAAGTTAATAAAGCTATAACAGCCGATAAAAACATTCGTTTTTCGTGAAAAAAGCTCAAAACCAAAACAAAGATGATTATTGCTATTTCGGGTAATCGGGTTAAATGGTACATTATGACATCCAAAACAGGATGATTGAGCGCATTTATTTGAATAAGTGAAACATTTTTATTTACCATAATAATCCACGGCAATACGCTAATTGCCAATAAAATATGGCAAAGTATGACAATTCGATTATTTTGGATGAAGGCTTTCAAAAATTTTTACAAATATTGTAAAAAAAAATTTCTAATGCCCTATTTATTTAGTTAATTGCAAACATAATTGAAAATTTAAAGAAAGAAATATGAGTACAAAGCAGAAAAGAGAACTTATTGAATTAGAATTTCCGATTAGATGTTCACCAGCCATCTTATATAACTACTTACAAACAGGTTCAGGTTTACAGGAATGGTTTGCCCACAAAGTAACAAACAAAAGCAGAATAGATTATGATTTTGAGTTTGACGATGGAACCATTAGTAAAGCAAAATTACTAAAAGCCGTTAATAACAAATTAGTGCGATTTAAATGGGAAAATTCTGAAGAAAATGAATTCATGGAAATGGAGATAATTGTAGATGAATTAACCGAAGATGTTGCTATCAAAGTTACAGAATATTGTGATGAAAATGAAAAAAGAGGTTTGATAGAATTGTGGCATTCGCAAATAGAAGCATTGAGAGATGTTGTGGGTTCGTAATAATTGGAACATTATTTGCTAATGTGTTTACTTTAAAATGAAAAAAGTAAATCTCTTAATTATAAAGGCTTTTATAGGTCCTTTCTTAGCTACTTTTTTGATTTCTATGTTTTTGTTTTTAATGTTGTTTCTATGGAAATACATTGATGATTTAATAGGAAAAGGTTTGGAATGGCACGTGGTTGTTAGACTGTTGTTTTTTGCAATGGCTGATTTAATTCCTATGGCATTGCCTCTGTCAGTTCTCCTTTCTAGTTTAATGACTTTCGGCAATTTGTCCGAATCCTACGAGTTAGTCGCTTTAAAATCCTCTGGTATCAGTATATACAGAGCATTAGCCCCTGTTTTTTTTGTCATTGTAGCCCTTTCGTTTATTACTTTTTATGTTTCCAATACGCTCATACCCAAGGCCAACTTGGAAGCCAAAAGTTTATTGTGGGATATTCGCAATAAAAAACCTGCCTTCGATATAAAAGAAGGTTTGTTTTACAATGGAATAGATGGTTATCAAATAAAAATTGGTAAAAAAGACAGAGACAATGAAACGATTTATGATGTTTTGATTTATGAAATCAAACCTGGTTATAGTGAATTGTCAATTGTGCGAGCCAAAAAAGGAATAATGAAATTGAGTGAAGACAAGCGTTTACTCTATTTCACATTGTTTGACGGGGTTCGTTACGAGGAATTGGTCGATAATAGCGACTACAAAAAAAGATTTCCCGCCACTACTACCTATTTCGAGTCGCAAAAAATGACGTTCGATTTGAGTGATTTGGATTTGAAAAAAACAGACAAGGAATTGTTTAAGGGGAGTGCTGTAATGATGAATATCAATGAATTAAACCAAGCCATTGATTCTTCAAAAAAGGAAATTCAAAAACGCACTTTTGCTGTTAGGGATTATATTCAACCGTATTACATCAATCCCAAAACCATACAAATGGGTAATACCTTGGACAGTCCGTCATTGGTAAACGATACTATTATCTTTAATTTTAGTAAAGAGGAACGCTACCAATTACTCGAATCTGCCTTGACATCTTCGCGTAACCTTCGAAGTTTGATTGAAACCAGTATGCACGAGTTAAAAGATATTCAGAAAGAGATAAAGCTTTACAACATTAAATGGCACGAAAAATTCACCCTTTCCTTTGTTTTAATTGTGTTGTTCTTAATGTCTGCACCTCTTGGCACTATTATTAGAAAAGGTGGTATTGGCGTACCTATGGTGTTTTCTATTTTGTTATTTATATTCTATTATGTAATTAACATGATAGGGTTTAAAATGGGTCGAGAAGGGGTTATTCCACAATGGTTGGGTGCATGGATGTCTAGTATTGTATTGTTGCCTGTTGGGTTGTTTATTCTGAAAAAAGCAGCTGATGAATCGGCCGTGTTTGATAAAGAGAAATACCAAAAGTTTTTTGAAAAAATTAAACGTTACTTGTTTAAACTAAGTGTTAAGAAAAAGCCTTTGTAGCAGGCTGTGTTCGTTTAATAATCCAATAAACAATACTGCTCAGTATTGCTGCAAAATAACACCAAATTGAAATCAAGTGTTCGTCATAAAACAGTTTGCTTATTATAAAAGAGAGTAAAATAACCAAACCCAAATATTTCATATTTTTAACGCATGAGATAAGTGGAGGGATAACAGTAGGTATAAAATAAAACAAGCCACTGTACCAAACAAAATAAAAGGGGAAGTTCAAGTCGTACCTAATGTGATAACCGGAAATACTTGCTTTGGGATTGTAATTTAATAGGCAGTATCCTAAATAAGTTGAAGCTATAATGCCTATTAACAAAATAAAATTCAATCTTTGTTTTATTCGAGGACTAATTTCCATTAATCGAATAGAAAAGGGTACCCAAAAAGGCCATAATACTTGAGCAAAAAACAAGAAAAAATAGGTACTATTGGTTTCCCAATGTGAATATTGTTGTTTTTCTAAAGCTAACCAAAGAAAGCCTTCACTCACTTGCTGAACACCAAATAACAATGGAATACTAGCAAAAGGGATGTGTTTTTTGTTTTGGCAAAGCTTTACAGTTGCGACTCCTGTTGCTATAAGAGCACCTCCCGCTACAAAACTTGCTGTTGCTGAAAAACACATGCCTTTACATTATAAAATAGCTTTTTTAACCCTGATTAATTTTTCCAAAAGGGCTTCCATTTGTTGTAGAGGAAGCATGTTTGCACCGTCGCTTTTTGCTTCATTTGGGCGAGGGTGGGTTTCAATAAATAATCCATCTGCACCTACTGCAATAGCCGCTTTTGCAATGGTTTCTATTAATTCCGGTAGTCCGCCAGTTACGCCACTCATTTGATTGGGTTGTTGTAAACTGTGTGTAATATCCATTACAACGGGATAGTTGTTTTTTTTCATCCAAGGAATATTTCTAAAATCAACCACCATGTCACTGTAACCAAACATATTGCCACGTTCTGTCAATACTATATCGGAATTGCCACTTTCTTCTACTTTTCTAACGGCGTGTTCCATAGCATTCGCTGCAGCAAATTGTCCTTTTTTAATGTTTACGGTTTTGCCAGTTTTGGCAGCAGCAACTAATAGGTCTGTTTGTCTGAATAAGAAAGCAGGTATTTGTAACACGTCAACATAAGCCGCCGCCATTTCAGCTTCGTGCGCCTCGTGAATATCGGTAACGGTAGGTACTTGAAAGTGTTTACCCACTTTATGAAGAATTTCTAAAGCTTTTATGTCGCCAATTCCCGTAAATGAATCCAAGCGTGAACGATTGGCTTTGCGGTATGACCCTTTGAAAATCCAAGGAATTTCAAATTTGTTTGAAAAATTGTTCAACTGTTCTGCAATTTCAAAGGCAACCTCTTCGCTTTCAATCGCGCATGGTCCAGCCATAATGAAAAAATTAGGATTTTCGGTGTGTTTTAAAAAAGGGGTTTTGGGAAACATATTGACTTCAAAAATAATGTATTGTCATTAAATTCAAAGCTATTAACTGATATTTTTAATAAAATTTGGACTACCTCAAAGAGATAATTTGGCTGCTTGAAATGTCTTTACTATTCAGAGAGATTGCTATACTCTTAATTTTTCTATATTTCTTACTTAGAAGTATTTCTTGATAGGTTTTGTTGAATAACTGACTGTTAAGCCATTCTCCTTTGTTTAATGAAAAGTTGACGATAGAATGCTTTCTCTTTTTGTTTTTCTTTTTAAAAAGTACAATTTCTATTTCAATTGTTTGTGTATGAGCGCTTTTAAAATGAATATTTAAACTTTGATGAAAAACAGCTTTGGGCTTATAGTATAAATAATCGAGCAAAGAATCTGTGTTTGGGATGGGTTTCCCAAGGATGTAAGCGGCTAATTGGAAATCGGGGATACCATAACCATATTTATCGTCAGGCATTTCGTAATGTGATGCACTTTTTTTAAGTGCAGTTAACAGAGTAGAGTATGGGATATTAGGAAATTCATTATACAGATTGGCCATTGCACCTGCAAAAATAGGGGTGGAGTATGATGTGCCATTCCCACGATAGTAGCCTTGAGGAGAAGCAACAATAGCTTGTTGCCCCATGGCTACAAAATCAGGTTTTATTCTGCCATCAAAGCTTGGGCCTTGTGAGCTGAAATTAGCATAAAATCCTTCTTCATTAACTGCGCCAATAGTGATGACATTAGCAGCATCGGCTGGAGTGCCGATTTTTTTCCATTGCGATTGTCCTTCATTGCCTGCACTGTTAACGATGATGATGCCTTTTTTAAATGCAATTTCAGCAGCTTGTGCTATAAGGGTTGTTTTTCCGTCCAAATCTTGATAGCGATGACTTGTTTCGGGGTGGTCGAATTGGTTATATCCCAATGAGGAGGAAATTAAATCAACGCCTAACTTGTCGCTGTATTCTGCGGCCAATATCCAATTGATTTCTTCTGTTAAATTTTCGTTTTTGGCATCTTCGGTCCGCATTAAATAAACCAAGGCATTGGGAGCAGTTCCAATGTAATTATTGGGGTCAAAGGTGTTAATAAAACCAACACAATTTGCGCCATGTTTGTCGTCTTCCCATACACTATTGTCATTGTCAACAAAATCTTTGATGACCACATCAGGACTTAAAAGTTGAACCAATCCCGGCGTTTTGTAGGCCATGTAAAATCCAGCATCAAAAACAGCAATAGTCGGTTTGGTTTCAGAACTGACGTCTATGTTGGCGCCTATCATTTCAAATTGGTTTTTTGCCTTGCCCAATTGATTAGGCTTAAGTGAATCTATAGAGAGTTTGTATTGGAACTTCTCGATATATTCATTTTCAACAATGTGGGGTTTGGGGGCTTTGTAGCTTTTAATTTGAGCTAGAAATTCAATTTTCTTTACAAAAGGAAGCGCTAAAACTTTATTGGGGTCGAAGGAATTGGTAGTGAAAAAAACTTTGACACCGTTCAACCATTTGGAACCTTGTAAAACATTCAATTCTTTGAATTGAGCCAATTGTTCAATGTAAGAGGGCGTTACAGGTAGGTCGAGCGAATCGAGTTCTATATTTTTTATTTTTCTTTTGTTAAGCGCTTTCTCACTTAAATATTGTTCAGGTTTTTGAAAACTAAAGGGATTATTTTGTTTGTCCTTGAAATAAATAAAATAGTAGGTTAATGAATCTTGCGATTTTAAAGAAAGTGAAAATAATAATACCGAAAGAACAAATAGGGGTTTAAAAACCATGATTTAAAAGAGTATATTTGATTTTATATCCGCGGGTTTTGTTGTTGGATTTTTCAACAAAAATGATGTTTGAATAAATTAGACCAATTTGTTTGGCATACATTTCTTCGTAATACTTTTCGCCAACAGAATTAAAAACAGCGTCGCTTTTTATAACTAAAACACTGTCATACGATTGGTTGTTTATTTTTTTCTTAGCATTAATTTCGCTGTAGTACACCAAGGTATTGTTGTTGCTGTTAAAAGTATTGGCGTTCCAAATGGTTTCAAAAGTGATAGGGAAGGAGAGTTTTACTTTTTTGGTATTGTTTTCGTTTCTTTCGTATTTGTATTGGTCAATACGTGAGCTTACTGTTTCGTGATAATGCCATAATGAACTGTCTTTATTGCGTTTGTATCGTTCAATTCGCAATACAGTTTGGTTTAAATTGTCGTAAAATAGGGTATCGTTTCTTTCGAGAATTTGATAATTGAAGGTGTCAATTTTATTAAAAAAGTCGTCATAAATAATTTCTTGTACTTGGTACAAAAAGGTATAATTCAGGGATTGATTAACATAGGAAAAACCTATTTCTCTTTTAGAATAGTCAACAACATCTTTTTTGCATGCGTTTAACAGCAAGACTCCCAAAATACTCCAGAAGAGAAAACGGATATTCATCGTTTTAGTTTAAGAAAGATTTCTTTGCCCGAACGAGTAAAGGAATCTTTTGAGTTTTTTGTGGTATAGTCGGAGGAATCAATGTGTTTGTAAATAAGACCGATGTCTTTGGCATAAATTTCCTCTCGGTAATCGTTTTTAATTCCTGAAATAGGTCTGTTTAACTGAATGTTAACGCAGTTTGTGTAAGGTACAGTATTAATAGATTGGTTATAAAACACCCTATTGTATTTGATGTATTTGGGTTCAAATTGGTTGAACATATTCAAATTCCAAGAATAGGTGGAACCTCTCGTTTTGTAGGAACTTATAGGGAAATATAATTTAACTTCAGGGATATTGTCTTTTACTTCTATGGCAAAATTGTCTTTAATTTTTCGGTAAAAGCTTTGGAACACAATCCATCTAAAAGTGTTTTTATTGTAGGTGCTAAGTTCAATTCGGTAGATGGTGTCATTGCTTAAGTCGACTAGTTTTTCCATCACTTCTTCTTTGAGAACAGTCGAAACAGTATCGGTTTTATTAAAAAAAGGGTCAAAGAAAAAGGAATCAACATCGTAATATAAAACAGTGCCCACTTTCAACGGAAAGTACTCCGAGCCTCTTGTTTCTCTGACTTCTTCTTTCTTTTTGCATGAACTAACAAAAAAACTCACTAGCAAAATGAGAATAAACGTATTTTTCATTTATTAAATTTCTCACAAATTTAAACAAAATAAATAATTAAAACGTACTTTTGCTTGAAATTTTAAAATGGTTTTATTAGACGGAAAATATACATCGGAATTGGTAAAAAATCGCATCAAGAATGAGATGGCTGAGATGCAAACAATGGGTTTGAGAAAACCACATTTGGTAGCCATTCTCGTTGGATCCGATGGTGCTAGTAAAACGTATGTTGAAAGTAAAGAACGCAACTGTCAATTGGTAGGTTTCGATTCAACTATCATTCGTTTAGACGACTCCACCAGTGAAAATGAATTAGTGCAACTCATAGAAAAATTAAATATTGACAATAATATCGATGGTATTTTGGTGCAATTTCCACTTCCTAAGCAAATTAGCGAAAATAAAATTACTCAAACAATTGCCCCTCACAAGGATGTGGATGGTTTTCATGATGTAAACATGGGCAAATTAGCCAAAGGGGAATCAGGTTTTGTGCCAGCTACACCATTGGGAATTACCATGATGTTGGAAGCTTATAATATTGAAACCACGGGGAAACATTGTGTAGTAATTGGCCGTAGTAATATTGTGGGTCGCCCCATGAGTTTGTTAATGTCTAATAGTGCTCCTTATGGGAATTGTACAGTGACTTTGTGTCACAGTAAAACGGTTCATTTAGAACATTTTACAAGACAAGCAGATATACTAATTGTTGCTTTAGGTAAACCAGGTTTTGTAAAAGCCAATATGGTAAAACCTAATGCGGTAGTTATAGATGTCGGCATAACTCGCGTGGAAGATTCAACCCGCAAAAATGGATTTTATTTAAAAGGTGATGTGGATTTTAATGAAGTAAAAGAAGTGGCATCATATCTGACTCCCGTTCCAGGTGGTGTGGGTTTAATGACTATTGCCGCACTTCTTGAAAATACGTTAAAGGCCTACAAGTTTCAGTTAAAACAAGTCTTATAAAACATGTCTATGCAAACTTTATTTCCAGTGATGGAGCATTTTTATACCATACAAGGGGAAGGTTTTTATACAGGCAATGCTGCTTATTTTATCAGACTCGGGGGTTGTGATGTGGGTTGTGTTTGGTGTGATGTCAAAGAAAGTTGGGATGCTAGTATTCACCCTCAAGTGTCTATAGAAACTATGGTGGATTGGGTTAAACAAAGTGGGTCGCCTTTGTGCGTGATTACAGGAGGTGAACCTGCAATGTATAATCTGACTGACTTAGTAAATGCACTCCACGCCGAAGGAATTAAAGTAAATATTGAAACATCGGGTGCATACGAAATAATGGGCGATTATGATTGGATTTGTCTTTCTCCCAAAAAGTTTAAGTTTCCTATTTTATCCTCTTTGTCTAAGGCAAACGAGTTTAAAGCAGTTGTATATCATCCAAGTGATATTCAGTGGGCAGAATCTTTTAAGAAAGACCTAAATGAGAATTGTTTGTTGTATTTTCAACCAGAATGGAGTAAAGCTGAACAGAATATACCATTGATTATTGACTTTGTGAAAGCCCATCCGGAATGGCAAATTTCATTGCAAACGCACAAGTACATGAATATTCCTTAGATTGGTTTTGCGGAATAAGATTATTCAATAATAACGAAAATATCTTCGTTGTCTTTTTTCATCAGATATTTCTCTCTGGCAAATTTCTCAAGATTTTTATTGTTTGAGAACAAGGCTTTTTCCTCTTTTCTTAAGGTGTCAATTTCGTTGGTATAAAACTCTTTTTTATCCTCTAACTCATTAATACTACTTCTAATTTTAATTAAGTCAATCATATTGTTGCTGTCAAAGATTAACATCCATACAATAATAAATGTAGCAATAACCCAATAGCGATATTTAATCCAAAGTTGTTTCAAACGAGTTCAAAAATAATGAAATAATGTAAGTTTGAAAATCTAAGATATTGACAATGTCCTTTAAAGTAGAACCGACGGTCCATAGTATTCAACCGAATTGTTTTTGGTTTCAACCAAGTGCAGTTTGTGTAAATAAACACCTTCAGGCAAATGTTGAGTCAATATTTCCCAAATAGCAATAACGATATTTTCGATTGAAGGAAGTACGTCTTTTAGAAAAGGAACATCTAAATTGAGGTTTTTATGGTCTAGTTTTTCAACAACTTCAATATCAATAATCTTTTTTAATCTTTTTAGGTCCATTACAAATCCTGTTTCAGGGTTAGGGTGCCCTTTAATAGTGACCATTAAATCGAAATTGTGTCCATGCCAATTTTCATTAGCGCATTTTCCGAACACTTCATCGTTTTCTTCTTTGGTCCATTTTGGATTATAAAGTTTATGAGCCGCATTAAAATGTGCTTTTCTTGTAATGAATAATACAGGCAAGGGTTGATTCATAAAATAGATTGCAAATTTAAATTATTATTAATTATTTTTGATGATTCAGTAATTAAAATGATAATAATAACGGGAGCCGCTGGTTTTATTGGGAGTTGTTTGGTTTCAAAGCTAAATTTAGAGGGGTTTGTTGACTTAATTTTGGTCGATGATTTCACTAAAACCTACAAAGAAAAGAATTTAATCAACGCAAAATTCTCAGAAAAAGTAGAAAGAATGCAGTTTTTTGACTGGGCTAAGGGTAAAGAAAACCAAATTCAGTTTGTATTTCACATTGGTGCAAGAACTGATACAACCGAATTTGATACGCTGATATTTGATGAATTAAATTTACATTATTCTCAAACACTATGGAACTATTGTGTAGAAGGAGGAATTCCCTTGGTATATGCGAGTAGTGCTGCCACTTATGGTATGGGTGAATTTGGGTTTGATGATGAAATAGCGGACGATGAAATTTTAAAACCATTAAATCCTTATGGATTAAGTAAGTTGCAGTTTGATTGTTGGGCAAAAGCACAGGATAGAAAGCCGTTTTTTTGGGCTGGTTTCAAGTTTTTTAATGTTTATGGTCCCAATGAATATCACAAAGGAAGAATGGCCTCTGTGGTTTTTCATGCGTTTAATCAAATAAAAGCCAATAATGAATTGAAATTATTCAAATCGCACCACCCCGACTATAAAGATGGTGAACAAAAAAGAGACTTCGTCTATGTAAAAGATGTGGTAAATGTTCTGTTCAATGCCATGGTTATGAGAAGTGAATCGGGTATCTATAATTTAGGGAGTGGAAATGCAAGAACATTTAATGAAATGGCTACGGCAATATTTAATGCCATGCAAATTCCAACCCAAATCTCCTATTTTGATACCCCAATTGACATAAGAAATACCTACCAATATTTTACAGAAGCCAATATGGATAAACTAAAAAAAGTAGGGTATTACAGCGATTTTATGACGATTGAAGA
>JBIPNH010000028.1:0-22821 GCA_044373665.1 Bacteroidia bacterium | reverse complement strand
TTTATGCACCTTAGCTTTGCTTTTCTCTTCCAATGTCAAAGCACAGGATCAGGAATTATCCACTTTAGGAAAAAAGTTCTGGTTGACCTTTATGGAAAACATAGGAACTGGAACGACTATTTATCAATATAAAGTGGTAATAAGTGGTAATAGAGCAGTTACTGGAACAATCAGAAATATAAGACAAAATACATCACAAAGTTTTTCATTGCCAACAGGTGGAGGAGTTACAACTGTTTTGTTTACTGCTGGTGTTGGTGTAACTTCTGGGTCAGAAAATACATCGGATAGAGACAGGGGATTGTTTGTTGAATCCTCCGATACTGTAGCTGTTTCAGCTCAAAGTACCAGAGACTTTTCGGCAGATGCTGCACTAATTTATCCTGTAGAAGCGCTTGGTGTTGACTACAGAATAGTTTCATATCCTGGTGATAATAGATCAGGTTTTGGGACAAATGCCAACTACCGATCTACTTGTGCAATTGTGGCAACAGAGGATAATACAGTAATTGATATTACACCAACTTGTGCAACTGAGGGTGGAAGAGCGGCTGGTACTGCTTTTTCTATCACTCTCCAAAGGGGTGAAACCTATCATATTAGGGCTAATTCCAGATTATTGGATTTATCAGGAACCTTGATTCAGGCTCGAGATTGTAAAAAAATTGCAGTTTTTGGTGGAGCAAATAGATCGTCTATTGTCCATTCTTCCTGTGGGTCTGGAACTACTTCATTTGATCACTTATATGAGCAAATGATGCCAATTAATATATGGGGTAAAAGATTTGCTTTCATTCCAAGTATTTGGAGTGCAACCAACGTCAGACGTGTTGAAATGGTGAGAGTTGTAACCAGTCAAAACAGTACAGTAGTTCGTATGAACGGAAGAACTAAGGTGTTAAGCAATGCGGGTATGACAGATACTTTCTACATTCAAACAAATGCCGGTGGTCGTCCAGAAGGGATAATTACAGCTAATAAACCTATTGCAGTTTGCCAATTTTTATTGTCAGAAAGATGTGATGGAAGTTCTTCTAATACAGATCCTGCAATGATATGGGTGCCGCCATTGGAACAAACATTAAAGTCTCTCAATTTTTCATGTGAAAGAGCCAATACTATCAATAAATTTTTTATTAATGTTGTTGTAAAAACCAGATACAGAAGTAGTTTAAGGATTGATGGTTTGGCACCTACTGCGCAATGGAAATTGATTCAATTTGATACTAGCTACTCTTATATTCAACAAGCTAATCTAACAGAAGGAAATCACAACATGACCCATCCATATGGTTTTTATGCCATGCTTTATGCCTATGGTGATTATGGGTCTTATGGTTTTAATGCAGGTTCATCCATTAAGCCACTTAGTTTCTTTAGCGAAGTTAACGGAAAAAGTAGTGCCGATTTTGAAGCCGATAGTGCCTTTTTCTCTGTTTGTCAGGGTTCTTCAATTCCTTTTAATGGGGGCGGTTCTGCTACTACAGGTGTTACTTGGAAATGGCATATTAAACCACCTGTAGGAACACTAATAACCAAAAACTCCAAATCATTTACTCAAGTATTTAATGATACAGGCATTCATCAATTAACAATGATAGCCATTCGAACTGCCAATGGAACTTGTAACGGAAGTTCAACAGTTGAAGATACTGTTAAAACATTGATTAAAGTGTATAATAAGCCTTTTATCAAGTTGATGAAAGATACTACGATTTGTTTTGGAAACAGTTTTACAATTAAATCTCAAACAAATGGGGATACAACCTATACGTTTTCTCCTGCTACTTGGCTCAATTGTACAAAGTGTTTTGAGCCCGTTTCTAAACCTCTCGAAGATACCGCTTACTATGTTGTTGCAACCCGTTTTGGTTGTCAGCCAAGTAGAGATACAATGAGAGTTTATGTTAGAGATTCTTTTTACCTCTCTGTTGCTAACGATACCACAATCTGTAGAGGAACGAATGCTCAACTTACTGCTTCTGCTTTTGGCGGACTTAGTTCAAACCTCAGAGTTAACTGGAGCCATCAATTAGGTAGAGGATTGTCTAAAACAGTTTCGCCTAAAGTTACAACCACTTATATGGCGGTTTTAACAGACAGTTGTTCAAGAAATAGTTTTGGTGATTATTATGCAGATACAGCTTACATAAAGGTCACTGTTCATGATAGTCTGAAAATTACAATGCCTAACGATACTTTAGTATGCGAAGGGAATGATGTTAGTTTGTCTGTTACAACTGTAGGAGGGAAGCCAGGAGAATCATTCGTCACTTGGAGTAATAGTCTAGGAACAGGTTTATCAAAAACAATTACAGCCGGTTCTACAGATGTAACTTATAAAGCGGTTTTGGCTGACGGTTGTACCAATCCCAAGGACAGCGGTTTTGTAACTGTAAAAGTTAGGCCAGGGATTAAAATAGATACATTGATATACAATACACCTGTTTGTAAGAACACGCCTTTCACAATTAAAGCGAAAGCTTCAGGGGGAGATTCTACAGGATATAATTTAAAATTGTACGATTACACAACAGGAGTTTATGTACTTATCGATTCTGCCAAAGGTAAAACAATGGCTTCTTATTCTGTTTCTATCAAAGACGATTCAAGATTTAGAGTAATAATGAGACAAGGTTGTAACTCTCAACAAACAACCAGCAAAATTATGGACATTGATATTAAAACTGGTTTAAGTGTCAGTGTGCCTATGGCTGTTGATACTATTTGTACAGGACAAAATTACACCTTAGTAGTTAACGGGGTTAGTGCAGATGCTAAACCAATAAAATTTGTCTTAAAAAGAAAAAATGGAGCCAATTTTGTGTCAATAGATTCTACAATTCAAAATACTTCGGCTAGTTTTACGGTTACTCCTAGTGCAACACAAACTGATTATCAAATTATAGTAGATGACAATTGTAGCAGAACCGATACCACTGTTTTCAAATTAATGGTAAGAACGCCATTGTCCGTTGCCGCTATTGCGAATGATTACTTGTGTAGAAATGAGTCTAAAACTATTGAAGCAATGCCTAGTGGAGGACGAGTTCAGTCATACACCTACCGTTGGTTTGAAGTAAGCAATGACAATACAATTGGTGTTGCAAAAACACTAACTCACACTCCGAGTCAATCTATGGAAATTGGGCTTGAAGTTAAAGATGCTTGTTCTGCTGATGTTGGAACTAAAACAACTTGGATGGTTGCCCCTGTCGTTTCTGACAGTACATTAGCAACTTACCTCGAAGATTGTGAGCCATTAGTAACTAACATTTTCCATCCTAAAACAGTTGGTACAGCTCCATTGAACCCAAGCTTTACTTGGCAATGGTTCGAGAACGGTAATAATACGCTTAATGTGCCTTCAACTGGTGGACAAGCTTTGCCTGATGTACCTAAAACATACAGTACGCCTGGAGTTTATAACATAAGAGTACAAATGCAATTACCAAACAATAAAATATGTTACTCTTTTGAGGAGAATTTTGATGTTTGGAAACAAGCGGTTGCCGACTTTGATTGGACTCCAATTCAGATAGATATTGTTGAGCCTGAGGTTAGTTTTGTAAGTAAGTCAGACGGAGCAACGCAATACAATTGGACTATCAGTGATGGAGGTTCTTACAATATAGAAAATCCGAAACATTCATTCAAAGATACTGGTGTGTTTAGAGTTACACTTAAAGCCTCTAATATTAATGGTTGTGACAGTACAATAACCAAATCGTTAAGAGTTTTGGATATTTATAGAATATTTATTCCTGGGGCATTTAGTCCGAATGCGGATGATATTAATACCGTTTGGTACCCACGATTCACATCTACACTTACACTTGAAGTGACGATTTACAACCGCTGGGGTGAAAAGATTTTCTTTAGTAATGATAACACGGGTAAATGGGATGGAACATACAACGATAGCCCATGTCCTGAAGGAATTTATTATTACCACTTGAAGGTGAGAGAAAACAGGAAAAAATGGCACTACTACAACGGAACAATTACCTTGCTTAGGTAGTTTTGTCTAGCACAATGATAAATAGAAAAGCTCGCAATTGCGAGCTTTTCTATTTAAATAAAGATTGGATATTGGTCGCTTTTAGCAAACACTCTTCAAATTCATTTTCTGGAACAGAATCGTAAGTGATAGCACTACCCACTTGGTACAAAAAGGTTTGTTCTGATTTTTGAAATTCTAAGCTTCTAATAACTACATTAAAGTCGAAGTTTTTGTGTGGGTCAATATAGCCAATACAACCACTGTATATGTTTCTTGGCGTATTCTCATATTTCTCAATATGAATCATCACTTCTTTTTTGGGAGCGCCTGTCATACTGCCCATAGGGAACAATGCCTCAAATATGGATTGAATGTTGTTTCCTTCTTTTATCTTGCCCTTTATTGTAGAGATTAAATGGTTTAGTGATTTAAAAGCATAAGTACCAAAAAGTTCTTCAACTCTTACAGAACCTGTTTCGCATATTTTTGACAAGTCATTTCTTACTAAGTCAACTATCATTACGTTTTCTGCTCTCTCTTTCTCATCATTTTGCAACAAAAGCATTTGATGTTGATTGTTTTCAGTATGTTTTTTGTTTGTGCCTTTGATAGGTTGTGAATACAGGATGTCGGCGTCTTTATATAAGAACCTCTCAGGACTATTGCATAATATTGCAAAGTGTTTGGTGTTTAAATAGGCTGCAAAAGGGGCTTTGCTTTCTTTGGTTAGTTTAACGAACAAAGGTAGTAATGGCGTTAGAATAGGTTTACTTTTAAAGCCGATACAGTAATTCATTTCATAATACTTGCCGTTATAAATGTCTTCTTTTATTTGTTTGACTGTTTTTAAATACTCTTCTTTTGATGTTAAAGCTTCAAACTGAAGAGAAATTGCAGGTGTATTTTCAATATCGGTGTTTGTTTCGGAGAATTTTTTAACTAATTCATCAAACTCGGTTTGAGAAATGCCATTGTTTATCAATTCGATTTTATTGCTATTTTTTGCAATCAACAATACAAGCTTAGGCTCAAATAAAAAGTGTTTTAAAGTGTCATTGAAGGGGGATTGGTAGTTAAATTGTCCAAAAATCCATTGTTGACTCTGCTCAATGTTCTTCCAACAGTCTTTGTTGTGTGAAGAGATTAGTTTGTTAAGCCCAAATCCAACCAATAGCTCATACTTTTCGATGTTATAAGCAGAAGGCATCTCGTTACTGTCACAAATACACGACGTATCAAACTGATGACTAAAATTGTAAACTTTTTGTTTAATCTCAGTTAAGGTGTCAAAAAATAACTCAGTTTTCATCATTGAAATAGTTAACGATTAATGAAGCTGTTTTTTTTCCTGTCAGTGATGCTAAATCCTCTAAGGAAGCTTCCCTTATTTTTTTGATTGATTTGTAATGTTTCAGCAAAAGTTCTGATGTTTTTGAACCAATGCCCTCTATTTGAGTAAGTTCACTTACTGTAAAGTTTTTACTTCTGCGGTTTCTATGGTGAGTTATGCCAAATCGGTGGGCTTCGTCACGCATTTGCTGAATTATTTTAAGTGTTTCTGATTTTTTGTCAAGATACATGGGAACCGAATCTCCGGGATAGTAGATTTCCTCTAGCTTTTTGGCGATTCCGATTACTGCAACTTGTTTGTAAATGTCTAGTTTTTTGAGTGTCTCTACAGCTGAACTTAACTGTCCTTTTCCACCATCCACAACAATCAAATCGGGTAAAGGAGTGTTCTCTTCAATCAATCGTTTGTATCTTCGGTAAAGGACTTCTTGCATCGAGGCAAAGTCATTTGGCCCTTCCACGGTTTTAATGTTAAAGTGTCTGTAATCGCTTTTACTTGGTTTTGCGTTTTTAAAAACGACACAAGCTGAAACAGGAAAAGCCCCCTGAATATTAGAATTATCAAAACATTCTATGTGTTTAGGGAGGGTGCTTAGTCTCAAATCTGATTTCATGGTGTTTAATACACGGTCTACTCTCAAATCGGGGTCTAATTTCTCGGCAGAAAGTTGTCTCTCTTGTTTCAACATCATCGCATTTTTGAAACTTAAGTCCAATAATTTCTTTTTGTCCCCAGCCAATGGAATAGTGACTGTAAATGTAGTTTCTAAATTGAGCTTAAACGGGACAATAAATTCTTCGTTTTCGGTAGGATTAGTGTTTTTAAATTGGGCTATAGCACTCAATAATAAATCATGGTCAGTTTCATTGTTTTTTCTTTTTATTTCAATGTTTTGAGATTGAATTATCATGCCATCTTTTACCCTCAAATAATTAATCCAAGCTGAATAGTCATTAGATGCAACAGCAAATACATCGACATTGTTAATCGTTTGACTTACTACAGTTGATTTGGATTGGTAGTTTTCCAACCAATCGAGTTGAACTTTGTATTGATGCGCTTCCTCAAAAGCCAATTGCTTTGCTGCCTCATCTATTTTGGATTTAATTTGTTTTTTGACAACCGATAATTGTCCTTTTAAGATGTTTTTTATTTGGTCAATACTCTGTTGGTATTCAGTTTTTGATTGAAATCCTTTGCAAGGGCCTTTGCAATTGCCTATTTGGTATTCAAGACAAACATTGAATTTGCCATCGGCAATGCTCTTTTCATTTAAAGCTAAATTGCAGTTTCTTATGGGATATATTTTTAATGCAAGGTCTAAAACTGTTTGCATCATTTTTATATTGGCATAAGGGCCAATATACTCTGAACCATCTTTGATTGGATTTCTAACTACACTAACTTTAGGAAAAGCCTCTTTTGTGATTTTAATATAA
This sequence comes from Bacteroidia bacterium, assembly GCA_044373665.1. GTDB lineage: Bacteria > Bacteroidota > Bacteroidia > NS11-12g > UBA955 > JABMMZ01. The sequence goes on along the minus strand of JBIPNH010000028.1, from coordinate 16,028 downwards.
GGATATGATTTATCGTCCTTAAGGTTGATGTTGTATCGTGGTTGAAGTTCCTTAATTAATAAGTTTTCAAGTAATAATGCATCGTATTCAGAATCAACAACGGTGTATTCAATTTCCCGGATTTTGGAGACTAAAACATTGGTTTTGCGATTGTCATGTTCTTTATTGAAATAAGAACTGACTCTTTTTTTTAAGTTTTTAGCTTTGCCAACATAAATGATTATGTTTGATTCGTCGCGGTATTTATAAACCCCAGGCTGACCAGGCAATAAGGAGATGGCGGTTTTTAAATGACTAAAATCTTTCAAGACAATGGGTGTTTATTGTTGTAAATGTTGGTCTTATTTAGTGTTTCAAAAATAATTAAAAAATGGAAAGCAAACGTATCTTTTTAGTAATTGTAATTGCTTGATAAAGAGGGGGAGTTTGTTATAGTATTGAGTTTGAATTTAAAAAGGATAATATTGCACAGGGTTTGTTTCATTAAATTAATAAAAAAAGACCCATTAAAGCTATGGTATTATTAAACAATCAAGAAGTAGAAAGTAAACTAAATGGTATTTCTAAGGAATGGGTATTAAATGACAATTGTATTCAAAGGACATTGGTTTTTAAAGATTTTGTAGAGGCATTTTCATTCATGACATCTGCAGCTATACTATCGGAAAAATTGAACCACCATCCCAATTGGAAAAATGTTTATAATAAAGTTGACATAACTCTAAGTACCCATGATGCAGGCGGTTTGACAGATTTGGATTTTAAGCTCGCCAAAGCCATAGATGTGGTTTTGTCTAAGTATCAATAGTCAGGCTAGATAGTAGAGAATACAGAATGGCTTAAAACAATGTTTTTTGACCGTCTAATTCATCTGCAATAATCTCAGGAACGATGGATTCTGAAATTATTTCTTCCTTAACTTCTTCTTCCCAAGTTCCAATTTTATCAGACATTAATTTTGCGGATTTAAAGGTGTCGTAAGTAATTTTATTACCTGTCGCTTTCCATCCTTTTATTTCTATGAACTCAGCCAATTTTAGAATTTCAGTTTGTTTTTCTCCTTTCGCATCAACCGTTTTGATTTCAACTTCAGGATTTTCATGGGTACTTGCCAAAATTAACTTACTGCTTGGTCTTTCATTAATGAAAATGAATTTTTTACCAACCGTAGAAGTTTCAATTAAAAAGCGTTTTGCATAATAATTACGAGACGATACATCATAGTGTATGCAATTAATTGCTTGTTTCTCATGAAACTTCTGAATCAGATAAATATCCTTGTCCTCATAACGATTCGATAGTTCATTGTCTGTTAACTCGTAATTACCATCATTGAATATTATTAGAATTTTGTCATCACTGGTAAATGTGCCTAAATATTGTCCTCTTCCATCCACGTTTAATCGACCAATGTCTCCATCATACCATATTTCGCGACCTTTAAAAGTAGATTTTCCTTTTTCCTTTAATTCCACTTTACGAATAGGGTGCTTAGTTAATATATTGCCTTTTGCAGTTCTTCCTTTAATTTCGATTTCGGTGAAATCAAATTCAAAATATTTCTTTTTGGCGTTTGCCATATTGCTCAAATGAACTGCAATTTTCTCCGCTTCACTGTTGTTGTTGGCCGAAAAATAAAGCATTTTACTGCCATTTGTTCCTAAGGTAACTTCATAATCTTTGTCTCTTATTACGCCCAAAACATTGAAACGTTTAACATAACTAACGCCCGTTTTTCCATCATAATAGGCCACGTTGTATACTTTTCTTTCATCATTTTTACGATACACATCAACATAAAGAATGTCTTTACCCATAAATTGCTTTTCACTTACCTTACTAACCAAATACGTTCCATTTTTTCTAAAGACAATAACATCATCTATGTCAGAACAATCGCACACATATTCGTCTTTTTTCAGTCCATAACCCACAAAACCCTCTGCATAATTGACATATAGTTTTTCATTTGCAACTGCCACCGAATTGGTTTCGATTTTATCAAACATTCTGATTTCAGTTTTACGTTCCTTGCCTTTGCCATATTTTTTGATTAGATTCTTGAAGTAATCTATAGCAAATTCAGTTAGGTTACCCAAATGATTGTTAATCTCATCAATTTGATTTTCCAAACTTTTCATTAACTCATCCGCTTTAAAGGCATCGAATTTTGAAATTCTCTTGATTTTTATTTCCGGAAGTTTGGCAATGTCTTCCATTGTAACTTCGCGTTTTAGTAGTTTTTTAAAGGGCTTAATTTTTGTGTCAATCATGGTTAAAATCTCCTCCCATGACTCACATTCCTCTATGTGTCTGTATATTTTGTTTTCAATAAAGATCTTTTCTAAAGAACTAAAGTGCCAACGGTTTTCTAAATGCTTAAGTTCATTTTCAAGTTCCCTTTTTAATAATAATAAGGTTTGGTCAGTAGACAATTTCAACATGTCATTGACTCCCAAGAACAAAGGTCTGTCTTCGGAAATAACACAGGCATTTGGTGATATGCTGACTTCACAATCCGTAAAGGCATAAAGGGCATCGATGGTCATGTCAGTGCTTACTCCGGGCGTAAGTTGTACTTCTATTTCAACATCTTTAGCCGTATTGTCAATTACTTTTTTGATTTTAATTTTGCCACTTTCGTTGGCCTTTAAAATACTATCAATTACACTTTCTGTAGTGGTGGTAAATGGAATGTCTTTGATTAGCACTTTTTTGCCATCAGCTGATTCTATTTTCGCTCTACATCTTATTTTTCCTCCTCTTCGGCCTTCATTATAATTGCTAAAGTCCGCTAAGCCACCTGTAGGGAAATCGGGTAAAATATTTGGTTTTTTCCCTTTTAAAATATCAATACTTGCCTCGCACAATTCTATGAAATTATGAGGCATTATTTTAGTAGCCAATCCTACCGCAATTCCCTCTACACCTTGTGCTAAAACCAGAGGGAATTTAACTGGCAGGGTTATAGGTTCTCTTTTTCTTCCATCATAGCTAATTTGCCATTCGGTGTTTTCCTCGTTAAAAGTTACTTCCAAAGCAAATTTAGAAAGTCTTGCTTCAATGTATCTAGGCGCTGCGGCACTGTCGCCGGTTCTGATGTCTCCCCAATTCCCTTGGGTTTCAATCATCAAATCTTTTTGACCCAAATTGACAATAGCTTCTCCAATAGCAGCATCACCGTGCGGGTGGTATTGCATTGCAGAACCAATAATATTGGCGACTTTATTAAATCTACCATCGTCCATCTCTTTCATAACATGCAAAATCCTTCTTTGTACGGGTTTTAAACCATCGTACAAGTTTGGAACAGCACGTTCTAAAATAACATAGCTGGCATATTCCAAAAACCAATTTTCATATAATCCAGAAACTGGTAAATCACCCTTATTTTCTCTATGTCCATGATGAACAATATCGTCGTTTTTCTTAGGTAATGTTAAATCTTCTTCTTCGTTTTCCATAAATTATGCAGCTTCTTCTTCAATTGGTGTTTCAATCTTCTCGTCTATTGCCAAATCTTTTTCTATGTAAAGATTGTCAATAATAAACTCTTGTCTTTCAGGTGTATTTTTGCCCATATAATATTTCAAAAGCTTTTCAATACTTGTTTCTTTGCTCAAAATTATTGGTTCCAAGCGGATGTTTTCTCCTATAAAATCCTCAAATTCTCCCGGTGAAATTTCCCCTAATCCTTTAAATCTGGTTATCTCAGGTTTGCCTCCCAATTTAAAAATCGCTCTTTGTCTTTCCTCATCACTGTAGCAATAAATGGTTTCTTTTTTGTTTCTTACTCTAAACAAAGGCGTTTGAAGAATGTAAACATGGCCATTTCTTACCAAGTCGGGAAAAAACTGAAGGAAAAAAGTCATTAACAGTAAACGAATGTGCATGCCATCCACATCGGCATCTGTTGCTATCACCACTTTGTTAAATCTCAAATTGTCGAGTCCTTCTTCAATATCCAAAGCATGCTGTAGTAAATTAAATTCTTCATTTTCATAAACCACTTTTTTCTTTAATCCATAGCAGTTTAAAGGTTTCCCTCTTAAACTAAAAACGGCTTGACTTTCTACATTTCTACTTTTAGTAATACTTCCACTTGCACTGTCACCCTCGGTTATGAAAATAGTGGAGTAGTATCTTTCGTCCTTATTGTCATTTAAATGGATTCTGCAATCTCTTAATTTCTTGTTGTGAAGATTGGCTTTTTTGGCTCTTTGTTGTGCTAGTTTTCTAACACCCGCCATGTCTTTTCTTTCGCGCTCATTTTGAAGGATTTTTTTCAAAAGAGCTTCAGCTGTTGCGGGGTTTTTGTGTAAATAATTGTCAAGAACTTTTGAAAGCTGCTCGCCCACAAATGAACGCATGCCTTGACCGCCAGGCGCAATTTCTGTGCTTCCTAATTTGGTTTTGGTTTGTGATTCAAAAACTGGTTCTTGAACTCTTACGGAAACGGCTGCGGTAATAGAGGCTCTAATGTCAGCCGCGTCAAAATCTTTTTTATAAAAATCGCGAATAGTTTTCACAAAGGCTTCTTTGAATGCGCTTAAATGTGTTCCGCCTTGTGTGGTGTATTGTCCGTTTACAAAGGAATAATATTCTTCGCCATATTGGTGACCGTGCGTTATTGCAACTTCAAAATCAGATTCTTTAAAGTGCATAATTGGATAAAGTATTGTTTCGGTATCTACTTTTCTTTCCAATAAATCCTTTAATCCGTTTTTTGAAATGTAGTTTTGACCATTGAATTGAATGGTAAGTCCTGAATTCAAAAAGGCATAGTTCCAAATTTGTTCAATAAGGAAATCAAATATGAAACGGTAATTTTTGAAAATAGTGTTGTCGGCCTCAAATATCATTAGAGTGCCATTTTTTTCCTCAGTATCAGATTCGGTGTAATCTTGAATTAATTCACCTTTGCTAAATTCTGCTTTTTTTGTTTTCCCTTCTCTAAATGACTGTACACAAAAATAAGAGGAAAGGGCATTTACTGCTTTTGTACCCACTCCATTTAAACCAACAGATTTTTGAAATGCACCACTGTCGTATTTACCACCTGTGTTGATTTTACTTACACAATCTATCACTTTACCCAAAGGAATTCCGCGACCATAATCTCGAATGTAAACCTTGCTTTCTGAAATTTTGATTTCAATTTTTTTACCATGACCCATCATGTGCTCATCAATACTGTTATCAACAACCTCTTTGATAAGCACATAAATTCCATCATCAGCACTTGACCCATCGCCTAGTTTACCAATGTACATTCCAGGACGCAATCGAATGTGTTCTTTCCAATCGAGGGACCGAATACTGTCTTCTGAATACTGATTGTTGTTTGGAGTCTCCATAAATACCTATTTTTAAAAGCGCAATTTAATTCACTTTATTTATGGTTTATTTACATTGTCAATTGAATTATAAACAATAAGCCGTCTATAATATGTCAACTTGTCTTTATTTTTTGCTTTTTTTGAAAAATATAAGCTTAGGTAAATTAAATTGGTATAACTTTTGATGATTTATTTTCGTTATTATTGTACTCTAATGTTAAACACAAATACATCTGAAAAGCAATTTTCATTGGTTAGTAAACCATGGTTTCCATGGCTTTTGTTGTTTGTGCTTTTGCTTTCTAACTTAATTTCTTTCCAAATCACTAATGAGTTTTTTGTTGCAAATAGTGTTACATCTGAGGACGTAATTGTGGAACAAGATGTAATTAATTCTGGAAGTCGAATTATCAATTGGGCCCGAGATATTTTACGTTTTTTTAGAAATCCACAATAAATAATTAAAACTTTGCAAAACAGAATTATCCCTGAAACCGTTTCTTTTGTGAATAGATACAAACTCTATCACTTTCTTTTTTGGGCAGTTTATATCGGTTTTTGGTCCTTGCTTTTACAATCCGGTATTTCTTGGAAAAGAGATTTCTTAAATGCGACTATTTTTATCTTTTTTCATAGTTTGGTGAGCTATTTTAATAACTATTATTTAATAGAATGGTTTTTATTCAAACGCCGTTATTTTTTCTATTTGGTTGGTCTATTTTTGTCTATTTCCTTGGTTATATTTCCCTTAACAGTTGCAACTTTCAGGTATATTCCTTTGATTGACGAAAGTGCTCAAACGATTTGGACTCCCAATTTTTTTATTTATAATTTTCTGTTTATTCTCTTCACAGTGATGCTAACAACCTCGGTTAAGTTATTTAAAAACTGGTATTTAAATGAGCAAACGAATAAAATTCTTGAAAAACTGAATGTCGAAAGTGAGTTGAAATTTTTAAAAGCACAAATCAATCCCCATTTCTTGTTCAATAATCTGAATAATTTATATGCTTTAACTCTCAAACAATCTGAATTAGCCCCCGATGTTGTATTAAAGTTATCAAATATTTTAAGATTTGGATTATATGACAGTCAGAAACAGCAAGTTTCTATTGATGAAGACATTCGTTTTGTTGAAGATTATATTGAACTTGAAAAATTGAGATTGGCCGAAAGAACACAAATAGAACTGACAGTGGAAGGCACAACAATGGGAGTCTTTATAGAACCATTCTTATTTATTAATTTTATAGAAAATGCCTTCAAGCACGGCGCTAATCCCACTTTAGGAAAATCGTATATTAAAATTCAATACAACATTGACAAGCCCAATAATGAAATTGTTTTTAAAGTAATAAACAGTAAGCCGGATAAATTAAATGGTCTCGAAAAAAACAAAGTGGGAGGGATTGGTCTGAAAAATGTGCAAACCCGTCTGAATATTTTGTATCCCAATAGACATGAACTTAAAATCGCAGACGAAAGTAACGAATACATAGTAGAACTTAAATTAAAACAACAACAATAAAATGAAGAAAATGATTAAATGTTTAGCCATAGATGATGAGCCACTGGCTTTAGAAATTATAGAAGCTCATATTAGCAAATTCGACCATGTGAAATTGGTTGGGAAATGCTCTAATGCTTTGGAAGCCTCTGAAGCCATCAGAAGAGATAAGCCTGATTTAATTTTTTGTGACATACACATGCCCGAAATTAGCGGAATTGATTTTGTAAAGTCAATCCAAAATAGTGGGATTTTGGTGGTGTTTACAACCGCTTATTCGGAATATGCTGTGGATGCTTTTGCTTTGGATGCTTTGGATTATTTGCTAAAACCAATATCATTTGATAGGTTTAAAAAAGCAATTGACAGAGCGGAAGAGTACTATGAATTTAAGGCTAAAACAATTCAACCACAGTCGGAACTTAATGAAGGTCACATGTTTGTGAAAGCAGATTCTAAAATGATTAAAATTAATTATGAAGACATTTGGTACGTTGAAGCATTTGCCGATTATGTTAAAATTTATATTTCCGAAGATAAAAGAATAGTTACTTTACAAACGATGAAAAATATGGAACAATCATTGCCTTCGCATTTGTTTGCCCGAGTTCACAGAAGTTACATTGTTGCGATTCAAAGGGTAGAATCAATAGGAGCACATGAAGTTAAGGTTGGAAATAAATACATACCATTGGGTAAAAACTACAAGGATGCCTTTAGTCAATTGATGTATAAAAAGTAGAATTGATATTTAAGCTGAGTAAGAACACAAAAAAAGCCCCGAAAATTCGGGGCTTTTTTATTAAAGATTGTTTTTGGATTAATGTTTACTTGCGCAAGCTTCTCCGCAATTGCTCATGCACTCTTCTTTGCTTGTGCATTTTTTGCCACAAGAAGTCATACAAGCGCCTACATATTCACCTTTGTCGTTGTATAAGCTCATGCATTTAGCTTTTTCCTCTGCAGAACAACCCATAGAATCGCACATCATAGCACATTCTTCTTTGGTCATTTTACTACAAGCATTTAAATCGCATTTTGAAGCAACAGTGTGGTGTTCACCTTCTGCACAACAAGCAGAAACTTCTGTTTTTTCTTTTGCGCAACAATCATCACCCATTTTATCTTGACTTCCAACCGCAATGTATGGAGCTATAACCAATGAAACGATACTCATTAATTTGATTAAGATATTCATAGATGGGCCTGAAGTGTCTTTGAACGGATCACCAACAGTATCTCCAGTTACAGAAGCTTTATGTGGTTCTGATTTTTTGTAATACATTTCACCATCAATTTCAACACCTTTTTCAAATGATTTTTTTGCATTGTCCCAAGCTCCACCGGCATTGTTTTGGAAAATACCCATTAACACACCAGAAACAGTAACACCTGCTAATAAACCACCTAATACTTCTGGTCCGAATATGAAACCAACAATGATTGGAGTAATTAATGCGATAGCACCAGGCAACATCATTTCTCTGATTGATGCTTTCGTTGATATTTCAACACATTTTTCATATTCTGGTTTAGCTTTGTATTCCATTATCCCCGGAATTTCTCTAAACTGACGTCTAACTTCCTGAACCATGTCCATAGCAGCTCTTCCAACCGCAGCAATTGCTAAGGCAGAAAATATAAATGGTATCATTGCACCAACAAATAAACCTGCTAATACATTGGCTTTGTAAATATCGATTGCATCAATACCAGCAACTCCAACGAATGCGGCAAACAATGCCAATGCTGTTAAAGCAGCAGAAGCAATAGCAAATCCTTTTCCTGTTGCAGCAGTTGTGTTACCTACAGCATCTAAATTGTCTGTACGTTCTCTCACTTCAGGTGGTAGTTGACTCATTTCAGCAATACCACCAGCATTGTCAGCGATTGGTCCGAAAGCATCAATGGCTAATTGCATAGCAGTAGTAGCCATCATACCGGCAGCAGCAATAGCTACTCCATATAATCCTGCAAAATAATAAGAACTCATGATACCACCAGCTAAAACCAAAATTGGAATAACTGTTGATTTCATACCTACTGATAAACCACCAATAATATTAGTAGCATGTCCTGTAGCAGATTGTCTAATGATAGAGTTTACAGGTTCTTTGCCCATTGCAGTATAGTATTCAGTTACGATACTCATTAAAGCACCCACCACTAAACCAACAATAATGGCATAAAATACTTGCATAGCAGTAAATTCATAACCTCTTAATACCATATTTTCTGGTAACATATAGTTTACCAAAAAGAAAGAAACAATAGCCGTTAAAACTATTGAAGACCAGTTACCTAAGTTTAATGCATTTTGAACGTTTGATTTTTCGCCAGAGATTCTAACAAACCAAGTTCCAACTATTGAAAATATAATACCTAATCCAGCAATAACCATTGGAAGTAGGATAGGAGAGAAACCATTTAATCCATCAATTGAAACACCGTTAGATTTTTCTATTATGATTTCTTGTCCCAAAACCATAGTTGCTAAAATTGTAGCCACGTAAGAACCAAATAAATCTGCACCCATACCAGCAACGTCACCCACATTGTCACCTACGTTATCTGCAATAGTTGCAGGGTTTCTAACGTCATCCTCAGGAATACCAGCTTCTACTTTTCCTACTAAGTCTGCCCCAACGTCAGCAGCTTTTGTGTATATACCACCACCCACACGGGCAAATAATGCGATTGATTCAGCGCCTAATGAAAATCCTGTAAGAACCTCAATAGCGGTTTTCATTTCATTGCTGTTTACTTCAACAACATTGAATATTTTTAAGAAAACAATGAATAAACCACCTAAACCGAATACAGCTAAACCAGCTACACCCAAGCCCATTACAGTTCCACCAGTGAAAGATACTTTTAAAGCTTTTGCTAAACTTGTTCTTGCAGCTTGTGTTGTTCTAACGTTTGCTTTTGTGGCAACATTCATTCCGATGTAACCTGCAGTAGCAGAGAAAACTGCACCGATGATAAATGCAATGGAGATAATCCAACTTGAGTGGATTTCTCTGCCATTAACCATAGAAATTGAACCAGAATAAGCTAATAATGCAGCAGCAAAAACAACGAAAATTGTTAATACTCTCCACTCAGCCTTTAAAAAAGCCATTGCACCTTTGGCAATATAACCGGCTAATTCTTGCATGTTCTCATCTCCTGCATCTTGCTTACTAACCCACGCGGATTTGAAAGCCATCACAATTAGGCCTACTACGCCCAACAGAGGAACTAAATATAAAAATTGATTAATCATAATTTATTAATAATGTGTGTTTCTAAAATTAAGGGTGCAAAAATAAGTAAAAGGATTTAATTTTTAACATATCATTTTTTTGTATAAACATTTATGTAATACCTAATTTAGGTGTTGTCAACAGCCACTAAATAAGAAAGATACGCAACATAAATAAGGATGAACATTACACCTTGCCATTTTTGTAGTTTGTGCTTTTCTCCGATAAATAAAAATAAGAATAGAAATAAACTTGCTAATGTTGCCATCATAATGTCAACATTACTGCTAAGTTTAAATGGAAGTGGTTTGATAAACGCACTTAATCCCAAAATCCAAAATATATTAAAGATGTTGGACCCAACCACATTGCCTATTGCTATGTCAGATTTTCCTTTGTATGCCGCAACTACTGAAGTTGCCATTTCGGGTAATGATGTGCCTATTGCAACAACTGTTAACCCAATCAGTGCCTGACTTACACCCAATCCTGTTGCAATTTCAGTTGCACCATCAACTATCCATTGTCCACCAATGACTAAACCAACTAATCCTAAAACAATGTAGATAGTTGATTTTAAAGTGCTCATGGTTTTGATAGAATCATCGTTCTGAGTTTTGCTCTTTTTGGAAATCTCAACGATATAATACATGAAAATTGCAAAAAAACAAATCAGTATTAATCCATCTATTCGGCTTAAAAAAGACTGGGCTTGACCATCAATTAAAACGTCATTTGCCATAAAACCAACCACTACCACAGCTAACAAACTAAAAGGAATTTCTTTCCAAACAGTAGAGGATTGAACTGTAAGTTTTCTCACTAATGCTGATATTCCTAAAATTAAAAATATATTAGCGATATTACTTCCTAAAATATTCCCAATTGCAATATCTGCATTGCCATCTATACTTGCGGAAATATTAACAAAAAGCTCTGGAGCGGATGTTCCAAATGCAACTATAGTTAGTCCTATTACTAAATCGCTAATGTTTCTTTTTTTTGCGATTGAAGATGAGCCATCAACAAGTAAATCGGCTCCTTTAATGAGTAGGACAAAACCTACGACGAATAATATATATGTAATCATTTTTTTTATTTTAATTAATCCAACTTGTGAAATATTGTGGATCTTCGTTTTTCATAGCTGCTTCTGTTATTTTTAATGGATAAAATGGATCTATCATCACCGCTAATTCTTTGGTTTCTTTGGCTCCTATACTTTTCTCTACAGTGCCCGGATGTGGTCCGTGTGGAATGCCTTTTGGGTGAAGTGTAATCATGCCTTTTTCTACATGCTTTCTGCTCATAAAATCACCATCTACGTAGTAAAGAACCTCATCTGAGTCAACATTACTGTGGTTGTATGGCGCAGGAATTGATTGTGGATGGTAATCATACAATCGAGGTACAAAGGAGCAAATTACAAAGTTGTGCCCCTCAAAGGTTTGGTGAATTGGTGGCGGCATGTGGACTCTGCCTGTAATTGGCTCATATTGGTGAATACTGAAACCATAAGGGAAATGATAACCGTCCCAACCAATGGCATCAAATGGATGTGTGGCATAAGTGTATGGGAATAATTCGTTCCCTTTTTTTATAATGACTTTAAAGTCACCTTTTTCATCGTGTGTTTTTAAGTTTTGAGGTGTTTTTATGTCTCTTTCACAATAAGGAGAATGTTCCATAAATTGCCCCATAGAATTTAAATATCTTTTTGGAGGCTTAATTGGGCTAAATGATTCGGTTATAAACAAACGGTTGTTTTCTGAATTAAAGTCAAGCTGATAGATTATCCCTCTTGGAATCACTAAGTAATCGCCGTATTCAAATGGAATTTCACCATACAGTGTTTTTAATGTGCCTGACCCTTCGTGAACAAAAATAACTTCATCTGCATCTGCATTTTTGTAAAAGTAATCGGTCATTGATTTTTTTGGTGCCGCGCAGGTGATATACAAATCGCTATTAAAAAGTTGAATAACTCTACTCTCTAAGTAATCATCTTTTGGAGTCGTATTAAAGGTTAAAAAACTTCTGTTTTGCATGTTGTTGCTTACTTGTGCAACGGGTGCAACATTAACAGGTGCTCCAATCGATTTTACTAAAGTAGGAGGGTGGCAATGGTAAACTAATGAATAGGTGCTCGAAAACCCTTCGGTGCTTACAAGTTCCTCTGAATAGAGTTGTCCATCAGATTTTCTAAATTGCGTATGACGCTTTTGTGGAATTTCTCCTGCTTTGAAATAAAATGGCATAAAATCTGTTTTTTTTAGCGTGTAAAATTAGTATAAATTTGTAAAATCATGAGGGTGTATACTTTTTTTTTATTTATTTTGTTTTTTATTGCCTTGGAATCTTGTCAAAAGAATTCTTCTTTTAGAGTGATTTCTGAGACAGATACTAGCTATTCGGCAGATATTAGAGCTATTTCTGCTAAAATCAACCAAGCACCTAGTGAGCCTGATTTGTATTTCAAAAGAGCCAACACTTTTTACTTTGAAAGTAATCTTTCTGAAGCTTTGTTGGATATTCAATACGCTATTCAACTCGATTCTGTTAATCCAGTCTTTGAACTAACAAAAGGTAAGTTTTTGATGTCAGACGATACAGCGAATGCCAAACTTGCTGAAAAAGCTTTTTTGAAGTCCATTCGACTAAATCCAACGGGTTTTGAAGCGCATTCTGAATTGGCTTTCTTATATTTGGCTAAACAAAATTATGACGATGCCCAATTGTATTACACTGCTGCGTCTAAAATTGAACCTGCTAATCCCATACCTATGTTTTATATGGGTATGATTGCCAAAGAATTGGGTGATACCACTAAAGCCATTCAATTGTTTGAAAAAGTTTTGGTTTATGACAGTAAACATTACAACGCTATCATGCAATTAGGGAACTATTATGCCTATAAAAATGATGTTAAGGCGTTGTTGTTTTTTGAGAGAGCATTGGCCATTAATGAATACAGTGACGAAGCTTTGTATGCCAAAGGTTTGTTTTTGCAAAAGCAGGGTAAGTTTAAAGATGCTGTAAAGCTATATGAAACTGTTTCTAAGGTAAATCCTTCGCATTTGTATTGTCGCTATAATTTGGGAGTTATCAACGCCATGTTCGGGGAGTATGAAGAGGCATTGAAATTTATTGATGAAATTATAGACCTCGAGGATACCTATGTAGATGCTTATACGCTAAAAGGAAAAGTTCTTGAAGCGATGAAGGATATAAAAGGGGCTAAAGAAAACTATAACAAAGCGCTTTCGTTGGACCCGCAGCAATCCTTGGCAACTGAGGGATTAAAGCGATTAAACTAAATTATTTTCTTACTAAGGTCTGACATACAAACCTTTGCCGATTTCTGATTGTAAATAATGTCATAAACGGCATCTAATATTGGCATGTTTGCACCCACATTGTTGTTTATTTCACGCATGGTTTTGGTGGCATAAACCCCTTCAGCTATCATGTTCATTTCCATTTGAGCGCTTTTAACGGAATAGCCTTTGCCTATCATATTCCCAAAAGTACGGTTTCTACTGAACTGTGAATAGGCGGTTACTAACAAATCACCTAAGTATGCATTTTCTTTGACATCTCTGTGGGTTTGATGGCTGCAATCCAAAAAGGTTTCAATTTCTCGAATGGAGGCCGAAACCATTACTGATTGAAAATTGTCTCCATAGCCCAAGCCATGACAGATTCCACAAGCAATGGCATACACATTTTTAAGAACAGAGGCATATTCCAAACCATAAATGTCGGTGCTTGATTTGGTAAGGATATAATGGCAATCGAGTAGTTGGCAAATTTGATTGGCGAAATCAGTGTTTGTGGAAGCTAATGTTAAATAACTAAGTTTTTCCATAGCAACTTCCTCTGCGTGGCAAGGCCCTGTAATGGCGACAAAATGCGTGGCCGGCAGGTTCCATTCGGTTTCAAAGTAATGACTAATAATTTGGTGAGTAGATGCATTAACCCCTTTTACCGCAGACAAAAGTAGTTTGTCTTTAAAAATAGCAGAAGGCAGATGTTGTAATACTTGGTGAACAAAAGCAGAGGGAACCGCTAGTAGTATGATGTCATTGTTAAGAATGGTTTCTTCTAAATTGGTGCTCAATTTAATTTTATTTAAATTAAGCTCCACATCACGTAAATAACGAGGATTGTGTCTGTAAGTAGTTATAAAATTAACATCTTCTTCGTTTCTTAAACACCACTCAATTGATTTTGGTGTTTTATTGTCACACAATATTTTAATTAAGGCGGTCGCCCAACTTCCATTTCCAATTATTCCAATGTTCTGCATATTGTATTTGTTGCGAAATAAGTTGTTTTAAAACATTAAAAAAAATGTTTTTTAATTTGTTTGATTTAAGGGCTATTGTTGTGTAATATTGAAACTGTAACAATTGTTTGTTTTTCGTCCAATGATTGAACTTAAAAAATCAGGTTTGAATAAGTTAAGTGGAATAGAGGTGCTATTGCCAAGTTCCAAAAGTATTTCCAATCGCTTATTGGTGATACAATCATTGGCTGTGTTGCAAAATGAAATTGAAAATTTATCAAAAAGCAACGATACCGTATTGCTGAAAAAAGTGTTAATGGATGAAAACAGCGTTTACTTTAATTTTGAAGATGCTGGAACTCCTTACCGTTTTTTTACATCAATAGCGGCATTGAAATATCCTTCTTTTGTGATCGATGCTCATGAGGGGTTAAAGAAAAGACCTATCAAAGGATTGGTAGATGCACTCAAACAATTGGGTGCAGAAATTTCGTATTTAGAAGAGGAAGGTTTTCCTCCCATAAAAATAGAAAAAACCATCGATTTGTCTTCAACTCACTTGCAATTAGAGGTGTCATTGAGCAGTCAGTTTTTAAGTTCACTCTTGTTGATTTCACCACTGTTTGATGATGGACTTACTCTCTCATTCAATCAACAAGTGGTTTCTAAACCATACGTTGATATGACGATTTCAGTGATGAGGAATTATGGTATAACGGTTGAGGAACAAGAAAATGCAATAATGGTCAGTAAGGGGGAATACAAGATGTTACAACCCTACACTGTTGAGGCCGATTGGAGTAGTGCTGCCTTTTTATTTGGGTTCTTGTCTTTGTCTGAATCTCATGAATTGTTATTCCCTTCATTAACGTTAAATTCAAGTCAAGGGGATAGAGCAATAGTCGCAATTTTTGAACAGTTTGGTGTTTTTTGCACAGAAACAGAAAATGGACTAAGGGTTCAAAAACAAAAGAATGTCATTCCAGATGGTTTGGAAGTCGATTTTACGGATATTCCCGATGAATTTCCATTGGTTTTTGCGTGTTGTGTTGCACATAAAGTGAATGCCGTTTTTAAAGGGATTAAAAATTTAAAGTTTAAAGAAAGTGACAGGGTTTCGGCAATGATAGACAATCTATTGCCACTTGGTTTGAGCGTTTTAGAACAGACTGAAGATACAGTCAGGATTGATTCAAGTGAAATAAAAACCATAGAGACTTATCACTTTAAGTCGTTTAATGACCACAGAATTGCGATGGCTTGTAGTTTGTTTGTGCTAAAAGGCAACATTGTAATAGACAATGAAAGGGTGGTTAACAAGTCATTTCCTGATTATTGGCAAGTGTTGGAGACAATAGGAATTAGGGAGTAGCGTGACTAGGCTCAGCCTAGTGGATTAGAAGCTAGGGAGTAGGGGCTAGGGATAAGGAATAAGGGAGAAGCGTGACTAGGCTCAGCCTAGTGGATTAGGAGCTAGGGATAAGGAATTCCGCAATACATTAGAGGAATTCAGTCATTTCAGCCGTTGTTGGTGTTATCACCAACAACTCCATCACAGTTCATTTATATGAGTTATGAAATCAAATTCATTCAGCCGTTGTTGGTGTTATCACCAACAATCAATTTTCAGCTTGCTTGCCTGTGGT
>JBIPNH010000122.1:0-6575 GCA_044373665.1 Bacteroidia bacterium | reverse complement strand
ATAAGTAAACCCTTATTTTGATTGTTTGGGTCTGTTTGAACTTCGGTATAATAGGTTTGATTACTTCCTGTTTCTTGAATATATGACATGTCTAAGTTTACATCTAAAGTGTCAATAATAATTGCGTAATATACAGTGTCTGAAGTAAAGTTATAAAAACTAATGTAATACCTTAAATCACGTTCATTAGGGTTTAAATAAGTAATGGAATCATTGAATTGTGGTTTAGGATACACCTCTTTTTTGAAAGCATTTATAGAGTTATTGACTGTTTGTGGGATAGAATCTGAGCCCAATAATGTAAATGAGTTGTTGCTGTTTTGGAATAATGCAACAGTACTTGCCTCAAATTGAAATGATTCCTCAAAAGCTGAATTTGAGGCCAAACCTGTGTATTGAATCATTCGTCTTTCACCCGGATTAAGGTTTGTGTAATTCCATTCCAAAGTGGAGTCATTGAGTTTATTGCTGAAATTAGGAATGGTCAATTCTTCTTTTAAAAGAGCACTTTTTCGGAGTCTGATTTTTCCATTAATGGTTGTAGAGCCAGTGTTTTCATAAAAAATTTGATAAGTTACTTTTTGGTCTTTAATGACTTGACGGCCCTTTAATGAATTGATGTAAATTCTTACACTGTTAATGTTTGGTAATCTTGTTAATGGAAATTGTATGCTGTCTATATAATCGCCAAATTTAATAAATTTGGTTACCGAAGTGTCAGCACAATTACTTTTTATTAAATTAATACTTGGTTTAATTATAAATCTAAACGTGTTGTTGTTAGTAAGTAAAAATTCTGCAATTCCATTCTCATTGGTAAAAGCACCAAATGGGAGTTTGATGTACTGTTTTGCTAAAGCGGGTTCATTGTTTTCTTTGATGCAGTTTTGATTCAAATCGACAAATGTTTTTATTCTAACTATGGTTTGGTTTTTGTAAAATCGAGCTATTGATTGATTAGGATTCCATATACTTAATCGTTGTTTCGATTGGCCAATTGCAAATAAAAAAGTTCTTCCACTTGCTATGCCATATTGTTCGCTGAAATTGAAATTCATTGATTCCCATTGGGTCCCTTTCAAATGATAGGTGAAAGCAGCTCTGGATATTTTATTGTCGCTAAACTTGCCATTTATGATTAAGCCATTGTCGTAAATAATTAAATCATTTATTTGATGAATGGTATCTATGTTATGTTTGATGTCAGTAACCGTTTTATTGATCAATATTAACTGACCATTTTTAAGGCTGTTGGTATAAGCATATACATCATTGTTGTTGACACATAGTTTTTTTATAGGATTGTTGATTAATAGAGTAGTATCGGCATTAGTTGATTGATAAATTCGGTATAAAAAGTTGGTTTTTTGATTGTTGAATTTAGTAAAATTTCCTCCAATGGCTATCAAGCTGTCATTTGTTGCAATATCATTAACCGTTTGGTTAGGTTGGCAACTGGCACAATTGCTGTAAAATAATGAAAATCGTATTCCATTGTATTTGCACAAATAGGGCATTTCCTCTTGGTCTACATATTTAAAATCACCCCCAATGATCAATTGATTATTCCATAATGAAATTGAATTGACTATTCCTGGACTTAAATCCGCTTTTTTAAATTTAGTAATTCCTTCCCATCCATTGTTAGAAAATCTTACCAAAGCATTGTAATTGCCATTGTCAAATGCAAATCTGCCACTTATAAAAATAACTCCTAATATTTTTTTGAAGTCTGTAATTTCAGCATTTTTGTCAAGCTCTAACAGGGGTAGTTTTTTCCAAAATCCGTCAAAGACACTGACTTGCCATAATGAACGGATGTTGTTGCGCTCTATCAAGGAGATAACATGAAGTTGATTGTCCACAAATAGTTTTTCAGGCGCTTTCCCCAAATACACGCCTTCAGGATACCAAACTTGGGCTTTCACAGTAAACTGTAAGCAGATTAAGGCAATAAATAAGGTGTTTTTTTTCATTTTTCTTTAATTATATAGAGGAGTTTAAAGCTGCTTGTAATTTGGTATGGGTATTCTTTTATTAAGTTAGTCTTATACAGATTGTTTACACTAAACTGACTGCATATATCCGCTTGTATAGAAATGTTTTTATACAATTGATGTTGAATTCCAATGGTAAATGAAGGCATTAACAATAACCTGCGATTGCTTAAATTACTAACTTGGAGAGTCTGTAATCTTAAACTTTCAGGATTTAGAATTTTGCTACCTTTTGTAAGGGAATGAAGCTGAGCTGCAATGCCAAATCCTGTTAAAAATTTTGTTTTATTATTGATTTTCCATTTTTCTGAGGCTGATAAATGAATGTTGAATAAATTTCTAGAAATCTGATGTGTTTCATTAATTGTGGTGTCTCTTCCGCGCGCTAAAAAATATCCTATTATTTTGCCGTTAGGGTCTTTCACTGGAATGGAATCGTAGATTTTATAGGTTAAGTTGTAGTTTGATGTTTGCTTAAAATAAGCGTGTTGTGCGCTTAATTGAAGTTGTTTTTTAAGGGTGCTAATGCCCAAACTCAATCCTTTTGTATAAGCAAATGTTTTATCGTCGGATTGTTTTCTTGTCATATTATACCCACTCGGATTGTTGGTGTTTAATGCACTATAAAAAGAGGAAATGCCATTCTCTAATCCAATGTAAATGTTTGTTTTAGGTTTTTTGATGACTGGATTTTTTGGAGTTATCGCAGGAATAAATTCTAAGTCTAAGCTTGGTATTGGTTTGTAAAATGGATTGCGAATAGTTGCTATTTTTAGGGAATAATTGAAGTCTAAATCTAGTGTTTGTGAAAGATTGAATCCTTTAAAATCATTAGGTTTTTGTAGGGTAATTATATCTGGTTTTTGAACGGTCGAAATTAGATTTTTAATTGGTGATTTGATGTTCTTAGTTTTGGGCAATTCAGTAGCTGAATTTAAAGGAGATGAGCTTGACTCAGGTTTTATTTCTTGTTGTTTAATCTCGCTGTTTGAAATATTGTTGTCAGAAGAATTGTGATTGTTTGCTGACGAATTCTTTGGTCCAAATTCAAAGTTATTAGAGTTTGTTGTTGATTTAGGAATAGGTCGGTTGAGCCATTGGTATCCAACCCATGACATGGAAATTAACAATACAGAAATGGCAATTGAGTATAACCAAAGAATTGGTTTGCGTTTTTTCGATTTATTGAGTTTAGATTGAACAGCATTCCAATCGTTTTGAGAAACAGGAATTTCAAAATCTTGAAATGAATCGGCAAGCTTGTTTTTAAAATTGATGGCTTTTTTCTCGTGAGCCAATTTTTCTTGAGTTTTTAACCAATCACTTTCGTTAATTTCAATTTCAATAGGTAGCTTATTGCTTATTTCAACTTCGGTATTCTCAAATTGATTTGTTTTATGTTCTATAGCATCTAAATCTTTTTGAGATACTAAAAAACGAAGGTTTTTAAGTCCGTTTTTAAAAATTGAGTCGATATGTTTTTTGTTTTTAGTCAAATTAAATAGCGGCTTGAATTTTTTTTATTTCGGTTTTTAAGAATGTTCTTGCTCTGTTGAGTTGCGACTTACTTGTTCCCTCGGATATTCCCAATAAAGCAGCAATATCTTTGTGGCTTAAACTTTCTATTGCGTACAAGTTAAAAACAAGTTTATAGCCTGGAGGAAGTAAATCAATCAATGCCAATAATTGTTCTTGACTCAAATCCAAATCATCAATTAAATGGTCTTCCTCGGAATCAGAATGGTCGTTTAAATAATAATCATCCCTTACAAATTGGATTTTGTTTATTTTTTTTACCATATCAATAGCGGTATTCATCATAATTCTACTAATCCAAGTGTTAAAACTACTTCGACCTTCGTATTTGTGAATATTCAAAAAAGCTTTTACAAAACCATCTTGCATGGCATCTCTTGCGTCGTCAATGTTTGATAAATATCGTCTGCAAATTCCTAGCATTTTGGGCGCAAAAAGTTTGAAAAGCTTTTCTTGAGCCCAACTTTTATCCTCTTTACATTGCGCTATTATTTCGTCAATTTCGGTCAAAATGCACTTGCAATTTAGTCTTTTGACTTAGAAACAGCAAAATGGTTGCTTCATCAGTACTGAAAAAAAATAAATAACAGGTAAAAAAGGGGAAAAACAAGCCACAATGATTCCTAATATACCAAATAATGCTTTTTTGACTTGCTGTGTTGAAATGTGTAATTGAATCAATGTTACGGACTTAATTGGTTTAAAAAAAGAGAAATTATACAGGTCAAATGGGGTATAACAAGAATAGTTTTAAAATATTTTGAAAATTAGGTTTGGTATTTTGGAAAATTGCATTACATTTGCAGTCCTTTTTAAAAATCATACGACATGACGAAACGTACATTTCAGCCATCACAACGCAAAAGACGCAATAAACACGGTTTCAGAGAGCGAATGGCCTCAGTAAACGGACGTAAAATCTTGGCAGCAAGAAGAAAACGCGGTCGTAAACGTTTAACTGTTTCTGACGAATTACGTCACAAACGTTAAGATTTACCTAGGTCTTCATACGCTCAATGATGCGTGAGAACTCTTCTTACGGTCTTTCAAAAAAAGAAAGATTGTACCATCAAAAACTTATAGAAAAAGTTTTTAAATCCCCTTTTGTTGTTAAGGCATATCCTTTGTTGTTCTCATTTTACTTTGAAGAAACTCCTAATGCTAATCCCAATGCTATCTTATTTTCTGTTTCCAAACGGAGGTTTAAACGAGCTGTTGACAGAAACAGGATTAAAAGACTGATGCGCGAAGTGTACAGACTTAATAAAGCTTTACTAAACAATCCATTTGCGCCAAATAAAAACTTAATTGGGGGAATGGTTTATACTGGAAAAGAGCTTCTTGATTTTACATCTGTCCAAAATTCTTTCACCAAACTTGTCAATAATTATCATTTGGCTCTTAAACATATTGAAGAAAAAGAATGAGAAAAGTCGGTATTTATATAGGCTTGTTTTTTATTAAAATTTACCAATTGGTATTGTCGCCCTTGTTATCGCCCTCATGCCGATTTACCCCAACTTGTAGTCAATATGGAATAGAGGCGCTTAAAAAATATGGGTTGTTCAAGGGTGGATGGATTACTTTAAAGCGACTTTCTAGGTGTAGGCCTGGAGGGGGAAGTGGATATGATCCTGTTCCCTAAAAATGAAAATACAGATATTTAACTTTTTAAATTAAAAATTCGAATAATTTACAGTGCTTTATTGTTTGAATTCTCTAGGTTTTGTAAGAGAAACTATTGGGAATTTATTACAGAAAGATTGCTTTAAAAATGGATAAATTCAATTAACTTCGCAAACTAAAGAAAACGAGGATGAAAATAATCCCTAATATGTGGTATAAACTCATTGCTATAGCGGTAGTTGGCTATGTGCTAGTTTATGGATTGTTGATAGATTTGCCAACGGATGTTGGAATCCTAGACGAAACTATCCGAAATTTATTTTACCACGTACCAATGTGGTTCGGAATGTCATTAATTTTATTTGCTGCTTGGATTAATAGTCTCATGTATTTGAGTCGTCCGAATGTGAAAAGAGATATATATGCCAGTGAATTGACGAATGTTGGTTTGCTTATGGGTTTCTGCGGTTTGTTTACCGGTATGTTTTGGGCTTACAATACTTGGGGAACCCCTTGGACAAATGACCCAAAATTGAATGGTGTAGCAGCAGGAATGGCTATGTATGGCGGCTATTGGTTGATACAAAAGTCAGTTGTTGATTTTGAGAAACGTGCCCGTTTGTCTGCTGTATATAATGTTTTTGTTTTTCCGTTGTTTGTGTCGTTAATATACGTAATGCCCAAATTATCCCAGTTTAGTATTCATCCCGGTAGCGGAGAATCTGTTAATTTTAAAGCTTATAACCAAACACAAAATATGGAATTTGTTTTTTATCCAGCTGTTATAGGTTGGGCTCTCCTTTTTGTATGGATTGCAGAATTAAGAACCCGTTATCAATTATTAAAGTTTAAAAAAGAAAATGAAAAAATATTATCTAACCATATTGTTTCTTAGTGTCTTACAAGGGCTTATGGCTCAAAATGAAACATCAGTACTAAGAAGTTCTGGTAAAATTTATGTCGTAATAGGGGTTATTCTTATTATCTTCTTTTTGGTGGTGTTGTATTTAGTTCGCCTAGATAGAAAAATTAAAAAGTTAGAACAAACAGAGTCATGAAACCAGTTCAAATAGCCATTATTGTTTTTATTTCTGTTGCTATAGCAATTGGTGTAAGTTTTTATGGAGATACAAGTAAGTACGTTTCTTTTGCCGAAGCAGATGAAATTGCCCAAAGTCGTCCAAATATGAAATTACACGTGGTTACAACGCTTAGTAAATCCAAACCACAAGTATACAACCCTCAAGTGGATCCCAATTATTTTGAATTTTACGCCAGTGACAGTACCGGTTACGAGAAAAAAATCGTTTACAGAAACGCCATGCCTCAAGATTTGGATAAAACAGATAAAGTGGTATTAATTGGATACAGTAGAGGCGACTATTTTGAAGCTCGTGAAATTTTGAAAAAATGTCC
>JBIPNH010000121.1:0-6590 GCA_044373665.1 Bacteroidia bacterium | reverse complement strand
AGCCGAGACGGGTTCGAGTCCTACCACACCTAAAATAGGATTATATAAGATTAAATAACTTGAAAAAGTGTCAAAATTTCTAATAAAATAGAACGCTACAAAAAATAAGTAAAATATTTTTTGTAAATATGATTTTTGGCTTATATTTGCAGTCCCAAAAAACCAACGGTGTGGTAGTTCAGCTGGTTAGAATACTGCCCTGTCACGGCAGGGGTCGCGGGTTCGAGTCCCGTCCACACCGCTTTAAATTAGTTAAACCCTTTGTAAATCAACATATTGCAAAGGGTTTTTTTATTATAGGGACACTTTGGGGGACAGTTTTGGGCTGTACGTTTAT
Source organism: Bacteroidia bacterium (assembly GCA_044373665.1). GTDB lineage: Bacteria > Bacteroidota > Bacteroidia > NS11-12g > UBA955 > JABMMZ01. Next base: position 6,253 of record JBIPNH010000121.1, on the reverse strand, counting down.
TTTTGAAGTTTTGAATAATATTACTAATTTTGGTTAATGCTAGAAATCAGATACAATGCACTATTTTATATAAATGGATTTAAAATAGATTTCTTTACTTCAAATGTACTTGACAAATTTCTCTTAAGGTCATTTGAAAAGAGCTCAATAATTAATGAGTCTAAAGCCATAAATGATAAAATTCAATTAAGTCACTCTAGCAATCCTAATCATTTTATTGAAAACACTGAAAGAATAAAGTTTGTTTCTTCAGTTTCAAATGTGATTGATAGAATTTCTGTTTTGGGTTTCAAAAAAGAGCATGCAATTATGGATTTTGAATATTGTAAAAATAAAATCATTGATGAACTTTCAAAGCTAGAATATCTTGACCGTGTTTCGCGCTCTTTTCCAGAAATTCTTACCAAACTACCACTTTCTCAACAGTTCTATATTCATCAACTTCAAAATGCAAGAAATAAACCCCTTTTTGCAAATGTATGTTATTGATGTTTTCTCCCTCGTATATAATTTGACCTAAAATGTTATTTACTTTCAATTTAAAAGGATTTTGGCTTTGGATTGAGATAATATCATTGCTCGGATTCGGAAACACTCTAATTCCTAAATCCTCAATCCATAATCCTTTTATATTTAATTTTTGAACATAATTTGTGCCTATGCTTGAGCTATTACAATGCCCTTTCTTAGCTGCTTCCACTCTGTAAATGCCTGTATCTGTAAGCGCAATAAAAGGTTCTTTGCTGATGTGATAAACTTGGTTATTCCTATACCAAACAAAGCTATCTGCATTAAAATGCCAAGTTCTTAAAGTATCTCTGCTTCTAAAAAGGCTAGGTTGATTTAGATTGTTGATACACTCACTTATAATGATAGTGTCCCCAACCTCACAAAACGCTTGATTAGTTACTTTGCAAATGAATGTCCCCACGCTATCCGCAAGGAGACTGTTCCCAGTTCCCCTCTCCTTTGGAGAGGGGTTAGGGGTGAGGCCACTCGGAGCTACGAAGTGCCATTGAACACAATGGTTAGGTACAGGAGCAAACAATGTTTTATTAACCACATCCCCCACAGCAAAAACAGTGTCTTTGCCTAAAAAATCTTTCTTTATTTTATCATACAAAACAATGCTTTTAACAACTGTATCTGCTTTATTACCATTTGAAGCAATGTATCTTACCTCAAAAGTGCCTGTATCTGAAAATGTATAGTTGATATCTTTTGTAGAACCTATTAACTGATAACCATTAACCCCATACGCTTTTCTTCTTTGCCATTTATAGCTGTTTGCTTCAAATGTATCTTTGCCCCAAAACTGAATGCTGTTTTTTGTGCAGTTCATTTCGTAGCTGTAGTTGATTGCGGGAGTGTAGAAACAGGATTGGTTGAATGTTGGAAAGTTTATAGCATTATTATAAAAAAAGTTTGATTTCAAAACGTAATTTGAATTAAAGTCTGTATCATTTGGGTTTTTTAAAATAATTAAGTCTTTACTATCATAATTTACCATTAATAATAAACCATTATTAGACAACTGCATTCCAGTTATATTGTTAAATGTTGAATTGGTTGAACTTTTAACTGTGTAATTGTCTAAATTCACTTTCGTTACTTTATTAATGTCTCTATAAAAAATTGATTTAGAATCATGTGAAAACTCGAAAGTATAATAATAAAATGTAATAGTATGAAAATTGTTGTAAATTTTTCCATCTACATTATTAAATTTAAATAAATCAATTTTGTTATTTGTGACCCCAAATCTTTCTAATGCAATTTTCTTTCCATCAGGAGAAAATTTCATTGGAACTTGAGAACAAGTACTAGAGGAATTACATAAATTTGTTCCAACTGAACTTAAGATTGGGCAATTGTTTATACCATCTTTTGTTAGTAAAAATGAATAAAAAAAATTATTGCCAACGCCGTGGCATACAATCCAAATATCCCGACCATTGCTGTGGTTTATTGCCGAAATTGATTCGATAACTGGCCCTATTAATTTTTTCTTTTTTTCAATTACTTCTCCAGAATCATTGTTTCCATAAGTTAGTATTTTAGAATAAACTAATCCACCTCCTCTAGCCTGATAATCTGTATTAAATAAGTAGACAAATGTATCCAAATTGTCAGGATGAGAAACTAAAATTGACCCATCCCTTGAGGTAGTAATATTATTAGATATTGGAAAACCAACGTCACGGCCATTTTTAATTATTTTATTGTGTTTATTGAATACATCATTTCCATTTGAGTAAAACAATTGATTTCCATATATATCAGAAATTGAAGTGCTACTTTCATCATCTCCAATTTTGGAAGATATTGGAGTTAACGAATCTTTGAAAGATAAACCATTGTTATATCTAAAATGCCAGTAATTTGCTTTTTTGTTTTGCGAAAATACAAAGTTTGAACATAAATTAAAAAAAAGAAATATGTGCAAAACATGAAATTTCATAATACAAATATACACAATAATGCATACTTAATCAATTATACTAAAAAATTCACTAAAACTTAACTTATGAATGTCTAAAATTTTTTTTAATAAACTAGTGTAATGTTCTTCCCTTTTTCTACTTTCCATTAATATGCTGGATGTAAATCATTTTCTAAAGCAAAATTCTCATAACTGGTATAACCAGAAATAAAGGTCCATGGCAATTGGTATTTTATAGAACGTTTTCATCAAAGACAGAGGCTTTAAAATATGAGAAATTATTGAAACGTCAGAATGTAAAATATTTAGAATGGTTAATCCAACAACCTATAAATGAAATGTTGAAAGGATAGAATGCTGCCCTGTCATCTCGGCTGAGCCGAGACGGGTCTCGATTTAAGCCGAGACGGGTTCCCGTCCACACCGCCCCTCAAACGCTCTCACAAGGAGCGTTTTTTATTATGGATATTTCTTCGATATAAAAAAATATAAAATATTAAATTATCTTCGTAAAATGAATACACAAAATCCAAAACCAGTGAATAATGTAAATTGGCATTTTTTAAAAACTAAATTAACTAATTTTATAAGTATTATTTTAATAACAATTTTTTATACAAGTTGTTCTAAGTCTCCAGTAACTCCTACTCCAATTCCTAATTATGAGGGCATTTATTTAGGAGACATATTTCAAAATGGACCTCCTGGATTTAGCCATAAATATGAAAAAACAAATATAAAAGTATTTGATGGTAAACTTAATTTTAACTTGTCTGATTATGTTCCTCAATTTAAGGAGGAGACAATAGTTAGATTTGACTTATCTGGGTCTAATTTTACTATTATACCCGACACTACTGACGATTATAAAATCAGAAGAATTATTACAGGTAATGGCAGTTTTAAAAATAAAGAACTAACAATAGAATGGCGAGAAATTTTTTTACATCCAAATTACGAAAATGATACTTGTAACTTTAAAGGTACGCTTAAAAGATAAAAAAATTAAAAAAATAGTATAATATTCGTATAATGAATAAGCAAACTCCAAATCTAACGATTAAAGAAAATTGGCCTTTTATAAAAACTAAATTAACTAATTTTATAAGTATTATTTTAATAACAATTTTTTATACAAGTTGTTCTAAGTCTCCAATAACTCCTTCTCCAATTCCTAATTATGAGGGTATTTATTTAGGAGAAATATATCAAAATGGACCTAATGGATTTAATAACTATAAACATGATTATATTTATTTTAAAGTATTTGATAATAAACTTCAAACAAATATAGATTTTACAAGTATCTTTTCTTCATCTATTGATGGCAAAATAGTTAGAATTAATTTATCTGGTTCTACTTTTAATATTAAACCAGATACCTCAATAATAGAAAATAGCGTAAAGAGAATAATTACGGGCAGTGGGAGTTTTAAAAATTATGAACTAACTGTAGAATGGAAAGAAAATCATATCCATACAAATGGTAGAATTGATACTGCTAACTTCAAAGGTACGTTAAAAAGATAAAAAAATATTGTTTCATAAATTCAGAAGTTACTTTACCAAAAACCACTTCTATTATATCTCAATTTGTCTTGATCTTCTAAAAATTTATACCTTATCCCAAAGCATGCTCCTATGCCATTGGCATTGGTTTTTATGTCTTTGCCATACCTCAAAAAAGCAAATTCAGTTTGTAAAAAGAAATTAATGTCACATGAAAAATTATACTTTACACCCAAATTGGCTGAGCTTCTAAAAAAGTAGAATAGTAGTTTTCAAATTTTATTTTATTAGGATTATAATAGCTATTACCATAATATGGTACATCCAGTTGTTTTAATGCTAGCATTCCAAAATCTAAATGAACCCCCATAAATAAAGCTAAATTTTTTAAAAATGGTTTACTTGCCATTTGATAACCCAAACCGATGGATTGTGTTTGATAAGTGTAACTCATATTAACATCTCTTACACTTGGATTCAAACGATGTTCAATTCCCGTTATTTCAGCTTTGTCTTGTTTTGTCTCAAAAGAAAACCTAAAAAGAGCTTCATGTTTATGAATGAAATATTTAAAATTTCGGCGGTCGTTACCAAACACGAAATTGAGGCCTATTTTAACAGGTGAAACAGTGGTATTATTTGTTCTAGCATTTTGATAATCCAAATCACGGTCAAGCTCATCTGGAGTTATAGCTTGGGTAAAGTTAACAATAGTGCGTGATCCATAATAGTATCCACCGCTTCCAATATTAACATCTATTCCTTTAAGTTTATATAAATTGGCAGAATCGTTTATTTGAGAAAAAACTGAGAAAAAAAAATTGAATATAACAAACAAACCGAATATTTTATAACACATACTTTAATTAATCAGAATAACGATAAAATTATAAAAAATTGTTTGCAACTCAACCCTTTTTTCGGGAAATTATTTTTTGTTGTAATCTTTCAATAATTAATTGAGTGAGCTTTTGTGCAATATCTTCCGTTGTTCCCCCAAATGCCGCTTTTGCTTTGCTTTCTGAAACGTCAATGCGGTATAGAAGTGAATACAACCTATTTAAATCGTGTTCCAATAGATACAGTATTTGTTGTGACACAATTTTAGTCATGTCACTTTGATTCTGTAGTTCAAAACCATTGGTGATGAGCAATTCTCTTAATTCATTATCATGCATTATTAGCAAACTTAATGTTTTTTTCGTTTCAATAAAGGAGTTTAGTTGTATCAGATTCGATTTTTTTTTCTTGATTTATAATTTCTTATTTAAGAATACAAGTGTAATCTGGATTTTCAGACAAAGATTGGTATAGCGTTTTGACGATTATAAAGGCACAATGATTTCTAAGAGGTGTTGAATAGAAGAAAGATTCTGAAACCTGTGCTGAACTTGATTCGGGATGATTCTCTGTGTTTGTTAGACGCCAAGCATGGCGTCTCTACAGGATAGATTATGAATAAATTTTGAGGACAAAATTTTCCAGAATGACTTTACTCTATAATCGGTAGACGCCAAGCATGTCGTCTCTACAAGATAAATTCTGAATAAAGTTTGAGGACAAAATTTATTCAGGATGACAAAAGGATAATTCAACAATCGCGCTGCACGGTGTGATATAATTCAACAAAAACCCTTTTGACACCCTTCGGTACTATTCAGCATAGCTGAATAACTCAGGATGACAAAAGGATAATTCAACAATCGCGCTGCACGGCGTGAAACAATTCAACAAAAACTCTTTTGACACCCTTCGGTACTATTCAGCACAGCTGAATAACTCAGGATGACAAAAGGATAATTCAACAATCACGCTGCACGGTGTGATATAATTCAGCAAATACCCTTTTGGCACCCTTCGGTACTATTCAGCACAGCTGAATAACTCAGGATGACAAAAGGATAATTCAACAATCACGCTGCACGGCGTGAAACAATATAACAATTCAACAATATAACAATTAACCATTAACCAATAACTATTAACTAATATGCATTAACTTTGCCTACGATGAGTCAGAAGAAATTATTCCTTTTAGATGGTATGGCATTAATATACCGTGCTTTTTTTGCTTTTAGCCAAAACCCAAGAATTACCTCTTATGGTTTGAATACAAACGCCATGTTTGGTTTTGTTAATACCTTGTTGGATATTTTGAATAAACAAAAACCTACTCACATTGCATGCGTTTTTGATACATCAGCTCCAACAGAAAGGCACGTTGTTTATGAGAAATATAAAGCACATCGCGAGGAAATGCCTGAGGATTTGGCCAAAAGTTTGCCTTATATTTTTAAGATT
>JBIPNH010000027.1:0-23537 GCA_044373665.1 Bacteroidia bacterium | reverse complement strand
CCCTTTTCATTGGTTTGCCCGAAGGAGAAACCAATGTCAGTACATCTACAAAAGGTTTATGTAGGTCTAAATTTTCATCTTGAATGATTTGATTTAACCCAAGTACTTGATTGGCTTTCAGAACTTCAGCTTTTAATTCATCAACAGAACCAATACAAATTTCTTCCACCGAGCCATCGGTTCCATCTTCGGTTCTCCAAATAGGCAATGGTGTTCCCCAATAACGGCTTCTGCTTAAATTCCAATCAACCAAATTTTCGAGCCAATTGCCAAAACGGCCCTCTCCTGTTGACTGTGGTTTCCAATTAATGGTTTTGTTTAACTCCACCATTCTCCCTTTGATAGCTGTGGTTCTAATAAACCAACTCTCCATAGGATAGTATAAAATCGGCTTATCCGTTCGCCAGCAATGCGGATAAGTGTGCACGTATTTTTCAACCTTAAAGGCTCTGTTTTGTTCTTTTAACCAAATGGCCAATTCCACATCAACAGACTTTTCGGGTGCTTGACCGTCAGGATAATACTCGTTTTTAACAAACTTGCCTGCAAAGTCATTGTTCACTTGATGGATAAATTTACCTTGATGATTTACCAAAGGAATGGTTTTTTTATTTTCATCTAAAATAAGCATGGCAGGCACTCCATGTTGCTTAGCCACTCGTGCATCGTCTGCACCAAAAGTTGGGGCGGTGTGAACGATACCTGTTCCGTCTTCGGTAGTAACAAAATCACCATCAATAACTACAAAAGCTTTTTCGGGATTTTCGTGTGGCGTTGTCCATTTAAACAATTGTTCATATCGAGTACCTACAAGCGCTTTACCTTTATATTCCGCTATTATTTGAAAAGGAATTTCTTTGGTTTCTTTGTTATAATTTTCAAAAAGGGCACTGTCACTGGTTTCTATGTATTTTTTACCAAACTGTTTGGCTACTAAATTTTTTGCCAATATCACTTGAACTGGTTCAAACGTGTATTGATTAAAGGTTTTTACTAAAACATAATCAATTTTGGGACCTACAGTTAAAGCAGTGTTGGAGGGCAAAGTCCACGGTGTGGTAGTCCAAGCCAGAAAGTAAACATCGCCTTGTATTTGACTTAAAAGGGCATTTGAATCCTTGTGAGCCAAAAACTGCGCAACAACAGTGGTATCGGTAACATCCTTATACGTTCCTGGTTGGTTTAACTCGTGAGAAGATAAGCCTGTTCCAGCAGCAGGACTAAAGGGTTGTATAGTGTATCCTTTGTATAAATAATCTTTCTTATGCAGTTCTTTCAACAAATACCAAAGCGTTTCTATGTATTCATTTTCGTAGGTAATGTAGGGATTGTCTAGGTCGACCCAGTAACCCATTTTGATGGTTAATTCGTCCCACTTGTCCTTAAAGAGCATCACATCTTTTCTACATTCAGCATTGTATTCTGCAACGCTTATTTTTTTACCTATGTCTTCTTTTGTAATTCCCAAGCGTTTTTCCACTTGTAGTTCGATAGGTAAACCGTGGGTATCCCAACCGCCTTTTCTATTGACCTGAAAACCTTGAAGTGTTTTGTATCTACAAAAAATATCTTTGATAGCACGCGCCATTACGTGGTGTATTCCCGGCATACCATTGGCACTAGGAGGCCCTTCAAAAAAAATAAAAGGTGTTTTTCCTTCTCTACTTGAAACACTTTGTTCGAAAGTATGTTCCAAATTCCATTGCTCAAGAACTTCCGTTTCTATCTGTGGCCAATTTACTTGTTTGAGTGTACGATACATGCTTTAATAAAGTGTGCAAAGGTAAGAAAAAAGGTGCAATGTATTTTGATTGCAATATCCATGCTTTTTAAAAAATAAGGAATTATTCGACTTTTTGGGATATTATTGCATAAATGAAATCACTTTTAACATTATTTTTAATAACCCTTTTATTAGGAAGTTGTAAAAAAGAAGAATTTAATACCCAAATAAATATCTCTCTAAACTCAGGTATTCGAATTCTTAAAACACCGCCGACTCGTGTCTTAATTACAAGTTACAGTGTAGACATGAACAAGGAATACAAAAAAGTAATTCACACCCTTTATACGGATTCCTTTGGTCGCTATTCCAATGCCATTAAAGTAAAAAAACCGGGCAATAAGGAATATTACAAAATTGAATTAGAGGAAAGTATGTGGATACTCCCAAATTCAGGACCTCAAGAATTAACTGCTGGTTTTGAAAATAATATTGACTTTAGAATTATTCCAAAATGGCTTATACAAGTCAGATTGAGAGACAGTTCAGGCTTATACAAACCTGAACAATTGATTAGCACTCACAATTTATCTACTAACTATGCTGGCATCCTTTACAATATCGATTTGTTTCCAGAGTTTTCTACTCAAACTTATGCCGTTACAGCTCCCTCAGATTCTTATATTAAAGTCACATTGTCTTTAAGAAAAAAATTGAATAATCAATTGGAAACTAGACAATTTAAATACAATGCAAACAACAGCAACACAATATGGATAACTATTTAAAACCTAAACTGATTGTATTGTTTTTGTTATTACTGTCAAACTCCGCTTATTCGGAGACGATGATAAGTTCAAAAGATACTGCTGTTCGCAAAGAAAATCCCCCTTTCAAATTTCAAAGTCAATTAGAGTTTTCGGGGGGCTATTCTACAAGAAGATATGTGAATTGGAACTTGAGAACGATCAATGGCGTGTCATTGGGTAAGGGCGCTTTTGCAGGAATTGGTTTTGGGTTACTGAGTTTCCGGGACCAAGCCACCTATCTGTTTACGAATTATACTTATGTTCCTGTATTTGCTCGGTTCTCTTTTAAGCCAATAAAAAACGATAAGGTTTTTTTATTTTCAGACCTAGGAACACAATTTAAAGGACCCAATAATTTGGGAAATTATCAAAGGCAAAGCGATCCAGTTATATTCAAACCATTGTTTTGGAGAATAGGAACGGGAACTGAATTAAAATCGAAACACAACACTTATTATGTGGCATTGTCATACAAATACAACAAAGCGCGTTATTTTTATCGCTCGTTTCGTTATGGTGATTACTCTATTTCTGACTGGTACCGTTCGCACACCGTTGAACTAAGTGTTGGAATCAGACTAAAATAAAACAACAGAAATTAACAAATACTAAAAATATGAATAATAAAATCGCAAAAATCGTTTTACATCTTTTATTGATTTCCATAGGAACACTTTTTTTTTACGCAATATTTACATTGGCAAAACCAGTAAAGGAAATGTCAAAACCTATGGCTTTTTTGTTGTCATTGACTTGTTCACTACTTACTGTTTTTGTAAGAACTGAACAAATTGTAAATCTGTTTAAGAAGAAAAAATCAAACTAGATTTATAGAGAGATTCCTATTTAATAAAGTTATTAAACTCAAATTAAATTTTGCAATTAAACGATTAAAATCAATAGTTTAGAATCCAAAAACATCCAAAAACTCTTTGTCTTCGGGTTTGGTGTTCGACGAAAAGTAGTGTAATAACTTACCTTCGGGACTGATTACAAATTTATTGAAATTCCATTTTACTTCAAAATCACCGGCACCATTCAATGCTTGTTTGGTAAGCCAAGCGTACAATGGATGTTGTCCACTACCCTTAACTTCTATTTTTTCAGTCATTGGGAATGTAACACCATAGTTTTTTTGACAAAATGCACCAATTTGTTCGGCTGTTCCTGACTCTTGGTTTGCAAATTGATTACATGGTGTACCAATTACTACCACATTACTGTCTTTGTATTTACTGTAAAAATTTTGAAGGTTTTCATATTGGTAGGTATAACCACAAGCACTTGCTGTATTAACTACCACTATATACTTGCCTTTGAAATCAGCAAAACTGATAGCGCTTTGTCCGTCCAGACTTTTCAAACTGACATCATAAATAGATTGCGTTGGAGTTAATTCGTTGGCTTGTTCTACTTTTTTAGATTTACCAACAAAACACGAGGTTAAGAAGCTTAATATTCCCATAATAATAATACTGTTTTTCATAATGTATAAACAATTTTGCAATAATAGTGTTTTAAATTTGTACTTTAATTTTGGAAACAACACAAAACCCCAACGACCCTTTCAAAAAGGATGCTTTATACCAAGGACAAGATAAGTTCTCACCCATTCCTTTAACGGTTTCGTCGCCCAAAATAAACCCTATAGACAAGCGTTTGGTTAAGGCTACAGCCTTTGAAACCATGCAATACCAGGCCAATCAGCAAATTTCTATTATCAAACAACAAGCAGAATTGTTAATGGAACAAGCCAGAAAAATTGAGGAAAGAATGGAAATTTCAAGAAAGATTTATGAAGCCGACCTTAATTTTGAACCTGTCATTGGCACTACTTACCACGTTTACGAAAAAAATGGCAGAACAGTATTATCTCTAGTTGCCCCTTATGAATGGGGTAAAAAAATGCCGTTCGACCACCATGTTTGTTCAGCAACATTACTTGGTGACAAAAGTTGGGACTTAGTGAAATAGGCCCCAATAGCATCAAAAACTGACTACTATCAGTGTAAATAACTGATGATGTAACACCCTTCTCTGTTTTTAGGTTAATTATTTTTGTGTTATGAAAATTGAAGTAAATACCAACATGGCAATTAAAGACCTCAAAAAACAATTTCACGATTACTTTGAGTTTTTAAAGATTGAATTTTTTTCTAAAAAACACGGCTATGAGGAATCTTCTAACAAGAAGAATATATACGAGGCAAATACGCCCTTAAAAACCATTAGCAGTCAAATTAAAGACCTTGTAATAGCATTTGACGAACATACAACTGTTCAAGCTTTTGAGAAAAAATTCTATGATGTATTAGGCTTAAATGTTCAAGTATTCCGCAAATCGGGACAAGTTTACATTGAAACCTCATTAACCGACGCATGGACACTGAGCCATCAGAACAGCGAAGGAAAGCTATTATCTGAATTGGATGTCATTGAACCAACTAATGTATTAGACAGAGATATTTGGGAGTAAACGCCCACAAATTCATCACTATTGAACCTAACTAAAGTCTAGTAAATATTTTACTAGACTTTTTTTGTGGGTAATTTTCTCTCCATTTCCCTTTTAGTCTCTTATTCCACTTATACATAAATAGCAAAACTTATAAAACAAAAAAAGGCTGTCCTAGGGACAGCCTTTTTAGTATAAGATTAATTGAAATTAGTATTTCAATTGGAAGTAAACTCTTCTGTTTTTAGCTTTACCATCTTTGGTTTTGTTGTCAGCAATTGGTTTGGTATCGCCATAACCGTTTGCAACCAATCTAGAAGGTTTGATACCTTTGTTGATTAAGTATGCCATAACCGCATCAGCACGTTTTTGTGATAATTCAAGGTTTTTAGCAGGGTCACCAACATTGTCTGTATGACCTTCAATGTATACTGAAGCTTCAGGGAATTCGTTTAAGATACCCGCTAATATGTCTAAGTTAACAAATGAAGTTGCTAAAATTACTTCAGAACCAGTTTCGAAATAGATACCTTTCGCAGCTAAGGCAATTTTTTCAACTACTTCTTTTTTAATTTCTGGGCAACCTTTGTTAGAAGCAGGACCCGCAACTGCAGGACATACGTCTTTGTTATCAAACACACCATCACCATCAGTATCAGGACATCCTTCTGAATCAGCAGGACCTGCTTTACTTGGGCATTTGTCTTTTCTATCTTCAACACCGTCGCCATCAGTATCTGGGCAACCGTTGAATTGTTTTAATCCTTTTTCTGTTGGACATGCATCATCCATGTCAATGATACCGTCACCATCTGAATCAGGGCAACCTTGATTTTCGATTGGACCAGCATTTTTAGGACATTTGTCTTTAGAATCGATGATACCATCTTTGTCAGTGTCAGGGCAACCGTTGAATTTACGAGGACCGAATTGGAAAGGACAAGAATCTTGGTAATCAGGAATAGTATCCAAATCAGAATCTTTAGGACAACCTTCGTCATTAACAGGAAGTTCCCAAGGTTGAGTTTTAGGACATTTGTCCAATTGATCAGGCACACCATCTTTGTCTTTGTCTTTTTGTTTAGACCCGCCAGTCATTGAAGACTCACCGTAAGGGATATTAAAGAATACACCTAGAGAGTGGTAAGCAAACATGTCATTGTTTTTGTTACGGGTGTGAACCATGTATCTGTATGGAGAACCATCCCAAATATCATTAAAGGTGTAATTAAACATTGATTGCAATCTGATACCAAACGATTCTGTTGGCATAAATTGGAATCCAAACCCTGAAGCAACGTTACCAGCAGCTCCAGTATAGGCTGTAGGGTGACGACTTACTTTGGTATGCATGTATAAACCACCAGCACCTAACATAATGTAAGGCGTGAATTTTTTATCTTTTAAGAATTTGAATCTGAAACCACCATTAACGGTTGCATAATTCATTCTGAATGATTGGAATTCAATTTCTGGGTCAACGTATTGTAATTTTGTTTGAAACCCAACATCACCACCTGATCCAAACAAACAAATATCAATGTTTGGTGTTAAGTAGTAACCTATTGAATAACCAACCCCTTGGTAGTTAGGTTTTCTAGCAAAAAACAAAGCTGAACCCAAGTCACCTTGGTATTCATTTAGTCCGCCGGAAACCTCAAATCCTAATCTGCGTTCAGCAGATTGTGAGAAACCGTATTGAAAAGTCAATACCGTTAGAGCAATAATTAGTAATTTTTTCTTTATCATAAGCTGCAAATTTTTGTTATTTGAACTGAATAACCGGACAAATATATAAAAAGGTTTTGCTTTAAAAAGAATTTTTTATAAAAAAATTAATTTTTTATGTTTAAAAGGTTACCATTTTGGGTAATAATGTAATGTTTTAGTCCAAAATTAGCTGGTCCACTAAAAACTTCTCCGTCTGTTGAGAATCTTGAATCGCAACATTTATTAAAATTTCCAAGGCTAGTTTCGCCACATCTGAATAAAAATAATGAACTATCCATCTCTATTTTTGAACATGCGTTTCTTGGTTGGTAAGGGCAAGTTCTCTCAAAGGCATAGTATCTGTTGTCAAAATGATGAACAACCACTACCCCTCTTAACCCTCCCGGCTCATATACAAACTGCCCCGTTAATAATAATTTTTCGTACTGAGGAAGGGCTAAATTAATCGTGATATTAACCGGAACGTCATCTATTGGCTCGGGATTCAATTGATTTTTCTCACAAGCACTGACTACAAGCAACAAAAAAATGAAAATGATTGATTTATTCATATTTATAAAAGCCTTCTTTGGTTTTTCTTCCATGTAAACCTGCATCTACCTTTTGTTTTTGAATTCTACTTGGTCTGAAACGGGGTTCATGGTTAAATAATTGATATTGACTCTCGGTTACTGAGTAATTGGTATCAACTCCTATTAAATCCATCAAACTAAAAGGACCCATTTTAAAACCTGACGATGCCATTATTTTATCAATTGTTTCAAAATCTGAAACCCCCTCTTCTACCAATTTTAAGGATTCTACATAATACAAGCGAGCAACTCTGTTTACAATAAACCCAGGTGCATCGGCAGCCAAAACACCGGTTTTTTTGAGTGATGCTACAAAATTTTGAGCCACTTCTATCACCGATTCATCAGTTTTAGCGCCTTTAATAATCTCTACTAGCTTCATGATTTGAGCAGGATTAAAAAAATGAATCCCTAACACCAAATGTGGCAAACTTAATGAAGCTGCTATTTTAGTAATAGGAATTGATGACGTATTACTGGCATATATACAGCCCGTTCCATTTATTTCTATCAGCTTTTTGAATAAATTAACTTTAGGTTCTAATTGTTCTATAATAGCTTCTATTACTAAATCAACCTTTAAATCGCTTATTTCTGTTGTGGTTTTTATTCTAGAAAGGCATTGATCAAGTTCTTCTTCACTTATTTTTCCTAAGCTTACTAATTTTGAGAAAGATTGAGAAAGTTGAGCATTTGCTTTGTCTAAAACCGACTGATTTAAATCGAATAATACGACTTCATAAGAAGCTTGTGCACATACTTGCGCTATGCCTATGCCCATGGTTCCTGCTCCTGCTATTCCTATTTTTCTAATTTGATTTGTTTCTTGCATTGTTATTTTCTGATTAACCATGTTTCAGGATTTTGTTTGTCTTGATTGTACCAAATCTCGAAATGTATTTCCGAAGCACCTTCTTCGCCCTCAGCTACTGTTCCTATGGCTTGTTTTAAAACCAATTCCTGACCTTGCGTTACTTGAATGTCACGTAGCTTGGAATAAACTGTATAATACTCACCATGACTAACTAACACCGCTTTTCCCATTCCTGGTATTGTGATTATGGCCGTTACTGTGCCTTTGTGAATACATCTTGCTACGGCATTTTCGGGTGTACGAATGTCAATTCCGTTGTTTTGAATCATCACTTGGTCCAGTTTGGCGTGTGGATGTGAGCCAAAACGGTCGCTAATAAATCCTTTTTCAACTGGCCAAGGTAATTTTCCTCGGTTTGAGGCGAAATGGTCTGACACTAATTTTACTTCAGGCAATACCTCGTAGGTTTTTGGTGTTGCTTCTTTGCTTGGATTTTCTTTTGTTCCTGTATTTGGTTTGGTTTTAGCAGCTGTTTGTTTGGCTTTTTCGGCTGCTTTTCTTTTGGCTTCGGCTATTTCACGTGAGATAATGGCATTAATTTGTGCATTTAAATTCTCTTTGGCTTTTTTCTGTTTTTCTAAACTTGCTTTTAGTTCTGCCTCTTTGCCTGTTAATGCCACTACAACTTTGTTTTTTTCTTGCTTATCACCCTCTAGTTTCTTAACCTCAACTTGCTTGTTTTGCGCCAATGTTTCTTTGGAACCTTTCAATGCAAACAATTCTTTTAGTTTTATCTCTAATGACATTTTCTCTTCATTTATTTTGGTCAAAAACTTCTCTTGCGCATTAGATAAATACCGGTTGAATCGCAATCTTTGAAACAATTGATTAAAACTTTTGGCCGCAAATAAATACAAGGAGTTATTGTACACTTTTTTGCTTTTGTATGTTTGTACTATAGCTTTAGCGTAATTTTTTTTCTCTTTCTCTAGCTGACTGTTTACGCTGTCAATTTCAATTTTTTTACTTTCTATATCGCCACCTACATATATGATTTCCTGATTCAAATCGCTAATCAACTCTTCTCGCTTTTCTATCAACCTTGCAATAGCGGTTAATTCTTTGATACTTTGGGTTTTTTTACTCTTGGTTTCCTTCAGAATTTTTTGCGTTAATGCTATTTGCTGTTCGGTTTTTTTGCGCTTATTTTCTAACTCTTTTCTGCTTTGAGCTTGAATGATTAGAACACTAAAACACAAGAAAAAGGCGATAATTCTACTTAACTTTTGCATAGGATTGAGGAATGTTAAATGGGAAATTAACTGGAACATTAAATTCTGTGTCTTTAAAGTCCATGGTTACAAGCATTTCTTGCTTTTCATTTTTTGCTTTCAACATTGTATTTAACGGAAAATTATAGCCGTTTATTACCGAGTAATTAGTATAATCGGCAATAAATAGATTGTTGTTTATTTGGTCTTTAATCATTGTTTGAAGAATGGTTAATACATTACTCAAATATAAATGCTCGGTTAAATAGGGTGATTTCAAATTATTTATTTTTAAGTTGTGTGTGGTTTGTTCGCCCAGTTGATAGTCTTTTAAATTGAACAAGGGGCGTGCTAATAATAACCTTTGCAGTTGCGCAATTTGCAAATCGACAGAGGTAATTCTTTTTAAATCTGCCATTTTATAGACCATGTAATTGCGTTCCAATTTATTTAAAATAACAACCGAATCTTTGTTCACTATAATCCTAGCACCTTCTATTCCAAACAAACTTACAGACATCCAAATGATAGAATCTTTGTACATTCTTATGGCGGCATCAAACGATTTGCTGTCTGAACCATTTTTATAATACATGTCTATTTTAGATGAAAAATAAGTCCATTCTGTAACCGTTTGTTTTAAAATAGACTCCGCTGTTATTACACTCACCCCAACAGTATCTATCTTTGGTGTTACAACGACTGGCTCTATTAATTTTTGTTTCCTGCTTTTGCAAGCAACTGACAAAAGCAAAAAACCTAAAATTATCCAAGTATTTGTTCTATTCCACATCTTTCTGAGTTTTAACTTTTTGTTTCAATTTTTCGTTATTGGGACTTTGTTCTAGTGCTTTTTTCCAATAATCTAGATACAAATCTTTATTTCCCATTTTGTAATACACATCGCCCAATGTTTCGTTAATTTTAACATGAGTAGGTGCTATAACTAACGCAGTTTTTAATACTTTAATTGCATTGTCCCATTGTTGTAGTTTTAAATAAGCCAATCCTAGCAAATGTGATTCGGTTATCGTATTTTCATCCGATTTCAAATATAAGGAAGTGCCATTTTTTACAATGTTAATCGCCTCTGAAAACTGCTTATTTTGGATAGAGGCAAATGCCCACTGGTGATGAAAAAAGGGCAAACTTGGATAATATTCTATAGCTTCTTTACATATAGTTATCATCAATGTCCAATCTTGCAAATCCTCAGCTTGCTTAATAGCGCCAGTCCAGGCTTCATACAAGTTGGGATTATTTTGATAAGCCAATTGGTAATAAACCAAAGCACTGTCTAACTTATTCACCTTGTTGTAAAAATTGGCAATGGTAAAATAAAAAGCCCCTTCTTTGTTTGGAAAACTTTTGAGAGCTGCAATACATTGATACAATTCTGTTGAATAACTTGTGTCTTTTTCGAATTGTTGATAGATATAGGTGAATAGTTTAGTCTTGGCTTGAAAACCAGTTTTTGTGTCAGCTACTGCATTGTTCAAAAATTTGAGCGACTTTTCTCTGTTCTTATTTTCCAATGAATATTTGTACAATTGAAAGTTAATTTCAAAATCTTGTGGGTTTATATCCATGGCTTTTTCGTAATTCAACATGGCATTTTTGATGTCCTTTTGTTGTTCGTACAACTTGGCATCGTCTATGTAATATTTGATTTTACCCGGCGAGGCTTTTTTTATTTCATCATACAAAGCGTGGGCAGATGTGTAATCATTTAATGCTTTGTACAAATCTATCATTCTAAGCGTATTTTTAAGCTTGTATCCAACTGCTTTTTGGTGTGTTTTCCAACCCTCAATGGCTTTAAAAAGCTCATTTTTTTGCTTATACAAATCCTCTATTTCTTTTACCAGTTGTTCGTCTTCGGGATGTTTTTCAAAACTACTGACTAACACTTGCAGTGCTAAATCTATGTTTCTGTTTCTTTTTAATAGCCAAGCATAATTGAGAGAAACATACACATTTTGAGGACTTAGTTGATACGCTTTGATAGCATTTTGCAATGACAATTCCTCATTGTTCAGCTGTTGATACAATTTAGACAATTCAAAGTATGCAATGGCTTCCTCTTTGTTTAGTTCAACACATTTTTTAAAAAGTTTAAGTGCTGTTTCGGTATTTCCGATTTCTTTTTGTGTACAAGCTTCTATAAATACTTCGTTGTAATTATTAGAAACTAAAAGCGCATCATTAGTAGATAGCGATTTTTTAGAACCTCCACAAGCACCCAATATTACTATTATTAAATATATAAAAGGGAGCGCTATGGCAGTTCTTTGTGTCATTTACGATTGGATAGTACTGTAATCTCCGATGCTGTAGGATTTAGAATTTCCATCTATAGTTACATGGTTGCCTATCATACTATTGGAGAACGAAATATTGTGTATTTGCGTATTTTCTTGGATAATACTGTTGGAAATTTGACTGTTTATGATTTTACTTCCTTTACCTATACTCACATGAGGACCAATGGTACTGCCTTCTATTACCACATCATTGGCTATAAAACAAGGTTCTATAATCGTTGAGTTAGCATAAGTATTTACTTTTTCAAACTCATTTTTCTTGATTTCCAAAATTCTTTGATTCGTGTAAACAGTAGCATCTTTATTACCACAGTCGAGCCATTCTTGAACTTCACCTGGTTTAAACGCCAGCCCTTTGTTTTTCATATTTTCCAAAGCATTGGTCAATTGGTATTCGCCTTTTTCTTTGATATCATTTTCTATCAAATACTGCAATTCGCTCAACAAATTGTCACCATCTTTAAAGTAATAAATACCAATAATAGCTAAGTCTGAAACAAATTCTGTTGGTTTTTCAATAAAATCTGTAATGACACTTTCTTCATTCATTTTTACCACACCAAACTGGCTTGGGTTTGCCACTTTATGTACCCAAATAATTCCATCTGCAGATTTGTCTAAATCGAATTCCGCTTTGAATAATGTATCCGCAAAAGCAACAATAACCTCGCCTGTTAAATCGGGGGTTGCGCACAAAACAGCGTGGGCCGTTCCTAAAGCTTCCTCTTGGTAATAAATTTTACCTTCGGCACCTATACTTTCTGCAATTTTTAGCAATTGAATTTCTACTTGCTCGCCAAAATCGCCGATAATAAACGACACCGTATTGATTTTATCGTTACACACTGCCGCTATGTCTTCCACCAATCTTTGAACGATGGGTTTGCCGGCAATAGGGAGTAAAGGTTTAGGAACTGTTAAAGTATGGGGTCTCATGCGTTTGCCCATTCCTGCCATTGGGATGATAATATTTATTCCACTCATTTTTTTATTGTTTAAGTCCGGTGTGACCGTAGCCTCCGGCCCCTCTTGTTGTTTCTGTTAATTCTGCTGTTTCTTGCCAAATAGCTTGTTCGTGTTTGGCAATTACCATTTGTGCGATTCTGTCACCCGATTGAATTTCAAAATTGGTGTCACTCAAATTGATCAATAACACTTTTATTTCACCGCGGTAATCGGCATCTATGGTTCCGGGAGAATTTAATACCGTAATACCGTGTTTTAATGCTAAGCCACTTCTTGGTCTTATTTGCGCTTCGTAACCTGTGGGTAATTCAAGGTATAAACCCGTGGGTACCAATATCCTTTGAAGGGGTTTCAAAACCATTGCCTCATCTGTAAATGCAGCAATATCAACCCCTGCAGACCACTCTGTTTGGTAGCTAGGCAAAGGATTATTGCTTTTGTTTATGATTTTGATCTGCATGTGCTAATGTGTTGCAAATTTATTCTTTTTTCGCTTAGGTTGTAACACCCATATTATCAACAGCAACAACGCCAAAAGTATGAATTTTGTTAAAATACTTAGATAAATGACATTATAATGACTATTTAATTCGACATTTAGTTGCCAAGCTGCCACAGAAAGACCGATAATAAGTAGATACTTAAAGGGTTGGTAAGGAATAGTAAAATATTTAGAACCCAAACCGTAGGCTGCTAAGCACATAAAAACATAAACTCCTAGTGTAATGTATGCACAAGCCACAAAGCCATATACAGGAATTAAAACCACATTTAAAGCAATGGTGATTATTGCAGCAACAATGGCTATGAATGCCCCAAACTTTGTATTATTGCTTAGTTTATACCATACACTTAAATTGTAATAAATGCCTAAAAACAAATTGGCTAATAATAAAATGGGAACCACATACAAACCCCTTTCATCTTCGAAAAAAGCTTGTTTTTTGATAAATAAATGTGCCAATTCATTAATAAACAACATACAAGCCAAAAAAATGAAAGCACATACCCCTACAAACCAATACATGACATCGGCATACACCACTCTGTTTTCTTTACTGTCTTGTTGTTTGAAAAAGAAAGGTTCGGCGGCAAATTTAAACGCCTGAACAAACATGGTCATTACCATAGTTAACTTATAAAAAGCACCATAAATACCATTTTGGTACGACCCCTCTGCAGTGGGTAACAAACGAATTAACAAAGTTCTGTCTAAGGTTTCATTGACTATGCCTGCCAAACCAATAAACACCATAGGCCAAGCATATTTGAGGATCTTTTTATATAAAATAGTATCAAACTTAATGCGGATATTAATAACTAAGGGCCAAAGCAAAACAAAAGAAACTACACTAGCCACAGCATTGGCTATTAACACCAAAGTAACCTGACTGTAAGATTGAAGTATTGCAGGCGTGTAAAACAAAAACCAAAGATTTAAACCGACATTCACCAATATATTACTAAGTTTGATAAGGGCAAATTTTAGTGGTTTTTCTTCGTAACGCAAACGAGCAAAAGGCAAGGCAGACAGGGTATCAAATACAAGAAAAATAAGACAACACCACACATAATCTATGCGATGAGGGAAACCTAAAAATTGCGCACTCCATTCATTAAAAACAATAACCAAAAGGGCAAAAACAAGCGTTGAAATAAGAATACTTTTTTGAACAATGGCATACACTTTTTTGGGTTCGTTACCATTTCTAATAAAATTAAAGTAAGCCGTTTCCAAACCATAGGTAAGCAAAATATTAAGAAAAGCGATCATAGCAAAAACCGCAGTAATATCGCCATAATCGCCTACATTATTTAGTTTGGCGGTGTGTGGTATTACCAATAAAAAATTAATAAATCGTCCAAGCATGGAACTTAAACCATAGATGGCAGTTTGTCCAGCTAATTTTTTTATCATTTGCACTTAGGCAAAAGTAAAGTTTTTATGGTTGATTAAAAACCAAACTATTTATAAAAAAATATCCCGACACTGTGGTCGGGATATTTTCTGTTCAGTTCGTTCACTTTAAACTAATTTAGAATAATAAATTAATGAAAATATATTTCTCATGGTTTGAATGTTTTAACTAGTTTGTAGTAATTTTCTAACACTCCAGGACCACGAGTTTTCCAAAAGCTAATAATACCTACATTTTTAGAAATGGATATATCTTGTTGATATGAGTTTGAGGATTTACTATTAATCACTTGATAATATTTAGTTCTGATAATTTCAATGCTATCATAATAATTGGTCTTTGTATTCCAAGTACCATTGTAATTTTCGAAAAACACAGCTCCAGAACCTGTTACATTAGTGTAAATGTTAATATAAAAATTAACTTGTTGCCCTCTATTAACAGAAACTTTAAAATCTTTATTCTTTTTTGCTTTATAGTGTAAAATATATCCTTTTTCCAAAACACCTTTTTTATTCGTATCATAAGGTTCAATTTGAGTCAGTTCTATGGTGTCAAAATTGTTTGCATTCAATGTATCCTGATATATCCATTTTGTCCCTACTTCATAATCTACAAAATAGGCTTTCATTTCGGGTGAAATATCCAAGGTGCTTGTTATTTTAGGCTCCTTATCTGTACATGAATTTGTGGTAATAATCACCAATAATAATATACTAACTGTGTGTTTCATGAGATTTGTTTAAATTTGCTTTTATCACAAACCTCTCACTTTATCTTTTAAAAACCAAACTATTTATAAAAAAATATCCCAACACTATGGTCGGGATATTTTCTGTTCAGTTCGTTCACTTTAAACTAAAGTTTAGATAATGGAACTTTAATAGAACTTTACACTAGAATTTCTAATACAAATTAAGTGATTTAGTAAAGCAAATATAAAAGCAATTTTCATAAAAAAAAATTTAATTGCCTAAAAATCAGCAAATTAGTATTAAAAACTCAAAATATGAAAGATTTATTTAGGAATTTAATACTAAAATCCATTAACTTTGCACTTCAAGTTTTTCATAAAATTTGTGATTTAGTCCGGAAAAAACCCTCCCAAAAAGAGGGTTTTTCCGGTTATATACGGTTTTTGGTTCTTAAATAAAGCGTTTTTTTGTTTCTTTTAGGTGTCTTCTTCCTTAAGAAGATGTAAAGTTAATATGGCATTAAACTTTGCTTAAAAAGTCTTGGTATGCCATAGCAATACCTTCTTTTAATTCTACTTGATGTTTCCACCCTAAACTGTGTAACAAACTTACATCCATTAATTTTCTTGGCGTACCATCCGGCTTACTGGTGTTAAAAACCAATTCGCCTTGGTATCCAATTACTTCCTTAACTAAGTATGCCAAATCTTTGATACTGATGTCATGTCCTACTCCTATGTTTACAAACTGTTTTTCGTTGTAATGCTGCATTAAAAA
This sequence comes from Bacteroidia bacterium, assembly GCA_044373665.1. Lineage (GTDB taxonomy): Bacteria > Bacteroidota > Bacteroidia > NS11-12g > UBA955 > JABMMZ01. Next base: position 7,481 of record JBIPNH010000027.1, on the reverse strand, counting down.
CAAGGCAGCCGATGCCAAATCATCGGCAAACATAAACTCGCGTAAAGGCGTTCCTGAACCCCATATTTCCACTTCAGTTTGTTGTTTTTCTTTGGCTTCGTGAAACTTTCTGATTAATGCAGGTAATACATGGCTGTTTTCAGGATGGTAATTGTCGTTGTAGCCATACAAATTGGTAGGCATTACACTGATATAGTTACATTGGTATTGGTCGCGATAGGCTTCGCACATTTTAATACCTGCTATTTTGGCAATGGCATACGGTTCATTCGTTGGTTCTAACAATCCAGTTAGTAAATAATCTTCCTTAAGTGGCTGTGGGGCCAACTTAGGATAAATACAACTGCTCCCAAAAAACATTAATTTTTTAACCCCGTTCAAATACGATTGGTGAATGATGTTGTTTTGGATACATAAATTATCGTGCAAAAATTCGGCACGGTAAGTATTATTGGCAACGATACCGCCAACTTTGGCAGCTGCCAAAAAAACATAATCAGGTTTTTCGGTTTCAAAAAAATGAGCCACCGCTGCCTGATTTCTTAAATCTAACTCTTTGGAACTTCTGTTTACAATATTGGTATAGCCTGCATTATTTAATGCTCTGCATACAGCACTGCCTACCATCCCATTGTGTCCTGCTAAATAAATTTTTGCACCTAATTCCATTTACTCAAAATAACTCAAGGTGTTAAAGCCGCCTGCTTTTAAATATTCGTCTTTTTTCATCAATTGCAAATCGGACCTCATCATGTCTTCTATTAAGTCATCTAAACTGTATTTAGGTTCCCAATTCAATTGTGTTCTTGCTTTATTGGCATCTCCTATCAATAAATCCACCTCTGTAGGTCTGAAATATTTAGGATCAACTTGAATAATGGTTTTGCCAATCTCCAAAGCGGCTTTATTTAATCCCATTGCCTGAACTTTGTTGTCATCTACACTGAGAATAACCCCTTTTTCATTTTCATTTTCTCCTACAAACCCAATTTCTATTCCTAAATAAGCAAATGATTTTCTGGCAAACTCTCTTATTTCGGTGGTTTTGCCTGTTGCTATTACATAATCTTCGGCTTTTTCTTGTTGCAATATCAAATACATCGCCTCTACATAATCTTTGGCGTGTCCCCAATCTCTCTGACTGTTTAAGTTACCCAAGTATAATTTATCTTGTAATCCTAAAGCAATTTTTGAAGCCGCTCTGGTAATTTTTCTGGTCACAAAAGTTTCTCCTCTGATAGGCGACTCGTGATTGAATAAAATACCATTACAAGCGTACATTTTGTATGCCTCTCTGTAATTAACTGTTATCCAATAGGCATACATTTTAGCCACTGCATAGGGTGAACGCGGATAAAAAGGTGTTTTTTCAGACTGTGGAATTTCTTGCACTAAACCATACAACTCCGAAGTAGAGGCTTGGTAAATTCTAGTTTTGTTAATCAATCCACAAATTTTAATGGCTTCTAACAAACGTAAAGTACCAATTCCATCGGCGTTTGCAGTGTACTCGGGTGTTTCAAAACTAACGTGCACATGACTTTGTGCTGCCAAATTGTATATTTCATCTGGCTGTGTTTCTTGTATAATTCTGATTAAATTAGTGCTGTCGGTAAGGTCGCCATAATGCAATTTTAATTGCGCATTGGGCACGTGTGGGTCTTGGTATAAATGGTCTATTCTGTCGGTGTTAAATAAAGAACTTCTTCTTTTAATGCCATGCACCATGTAGCCTTTTTTTAACAAGAATTCTGCTAAATAAGCACCATCTTGTCCGGTAATTCCTGTTATGAGCGCAACTTTCATTGATTTTTGTTGTTAATTTGCAGTTATAAACCGCAAAAATAATAAAATTTGTTACTAATCTATTCACAAGATATCAGTCCACGATTGGAATATGTCGTTTCTTATCTTTTTAAGGAGCGCTTAGGCCTTACTTTCCAACATTCTACTAGCTTGGAGGAAGCCCTTCAACATGCAGGTTTGGTTATCAATTATTCCAATGATTCCATTCCGCGTTCTTTGCAAATTACCCCTACTGAAATTTTGTTCCAATCTTCTATTGATTATTGGGACCTCGACTTTTCCGACAATGAACACAATCCTATTGAAATAAAAGCCACCGACCACTTGCTATCGTTCGACTTGTTTTCCGCAATTTTCTACCTACTTAGCCGTTACGAAGAATACACCACAATGGACATAGACAAGGATGAACACCAGCGTTTTGATGCTCACACAAGCAGTTTATTTAAAGCCGAATGTTTGCAATACCCTTTGGTGGACATTTGGCTTCTGTCTTTCAAAAAATTATTGATTAGTGATTATGCTGTTGACTCAAATTTATTTAAAAAAGAGTCTTTTTATATTCAAGCAACTGTAGATATAGATTCCATCTTTGCATACAAAGGAAAAGGTTTTAAAAGAACCTTATTGGCAAGTATTAACGACCTTATTTGTTTCCGGTTTAGTAATTTTTCACAACGCGTAAAGGTATTATTGGGCAAGCAAAAAGACCCTTTTGATAATTTCGATGAGTTGATTCAACTGTTTGAAGAATTCAATACCAAAGCACACTTTTTTTTCCAAATTGGCCCTTATGGACCGTTCGATAAAAACATAGATGCCAAGCACCCTCGATACAAGGAAATAATTGAAAAAATCCAAAAACATGGTCACAGTATTGGCATTCATCCAAGTTACCAATCAGATAGCAATATTGAAAAAGTAAAAACTGAAATTCAAACACTTCAACAAATCACCACTCAGACCATTAAGAACTCCCGTCAACATTACCTTAAATTTCAATTACCTCAAACTTACGAATGTTTAGTAAACCTAGGCATTACCCAAGAATTTTCTATGGGTTACTCTAATCAAACTGGATTTAGGGCAGGTACTGCATTTCCTTTTAATTGGTTTAATTTAAAAAAGAATGAAAGTACTCCCTTACAAATCGTGCCTTTTTCGGTTATGGATGTTTGTTACAAGGAATACTATGGCGATGATGAACAATCGGCAATAGATAAAACCGAACTAGTAAAACAACAATTAAAAACTTTAAACGCTCCTTTTTGTTTTGTATTCCACAACGAAACTTACAGTGAAATAAACGGTTGGAATCATTGGAAAAAAGTGATTAGACACTGGCTCAATGCATAAAATAAAATACCTTACACACCGCGAAATTGACAAGGCTAAATGGGACAAAACCATTGCCAAAAGCTACAATGGATTGGTGTACGGGTATAGCTTTTTTTTGGACTCCATGGCAAATAAGCAATGGGATGCCCTTGTATTGGGCGACTATGAAGCTGTATTTCCTTTGGTTTGGCGAAGTAAATTTGGCATCAAATATTTGTATCAACCTTATTTTTGTCAACAATTAGGGGTGTTTTCTCCTACCAAAATTAGCACCCAATTGCTTGACCAATTTTTGGAACATATTCCTAGCAAATTCAGGTATTTCAATATTCATTTGAACTACGAAAATATCATTTTTAAACCCAATATTAGTTTTATTAATCGGACCACCTTTCAACTGAATTTGAACCAAGCCTATATCAATTTGTATGACAACTACAGTGATGATGCTAAAAAAAACATAGCCAAAGCAACGCTTAAAGGATTTGAGTATGAAAAAACAAAAGCGTTGGAAACAGTAACAGATGTTTTCTTTAAAGCATACGGCATGCATTATCCACAACAAGAGGTTTTAAAAAACACAATAATGGGTTGTATGCAACAAGCTATAGCGCTAAACAAAGGTTTTTGCAGAAGTATAGTGAGTGAAAGTGGCGAACTATGGAGTGCAGGTTTCTTTTTTATGTCCAACGGTTACATCCACTATGCCATAGCAGCACCAACAGATGCTGGCAAAATGGTTGGCGCTACTCACTTGCTCATTGATGAAGTGATCAAAGAATTTTCCAATCAAGCCCTTATTTTCGATTTTGAAGGATCAGACATTAAAAGTGTGGCTTATTTTTACTCCAAATTTGGTTCACACAAGGTACATTATTTGCAAATTAAAGCGAACCGATTGCCCTTTTGGTGCCGGTTTTTGAAGAAAGATTAGGGAGGCGCAATGGGTTGTTGCTATTTAAAAAACCAATATTTTTTGTATAATAATATAGTTACCTTTAATAGAATCATATGATACTATCAAAGGCGCATTTTGCGCGACTACAATATCATTAATTCCAAAAAAATTAATGCGGCTTAGGGTATAAATGGTTAAAAACACATTCCTTCGTTATGATAATAATAGGATTTTAATCAAATTAAAATCAAAACGATATTTGTTTTTGAGTTGTTCTTAAAGCGTTGATTCCTTAACTTTGCCCTAATGAAAATTATCTGTATTGGAAGAAACTATGGTAAACATGCTTTGGAGCTTGGCAACAGTATTCCTGATCAACCTGTTATTTTTTGCAAACCTGATACGGCACTATTAAAAAACAACGAAGCCTTTTACCACCCCGATTTTAGTAATGATATTCATCACGAAGTTGAACTTGTTATCAAAATTGATAAAATAGGAAAGTCAATATTGCCCAATTTTGCACCTCAATATTATTCATCCATTAGTTTGGGTATAGATTTTACGGCCCGAGACATTCAAAATAATCTAAAAACAAAAGGTTTGCCTTGGGAACTTGCCAAATCGTTCGACCATTCAGCAGTGATTGGTGAATTTGTTCCTCTTCACAATCAAGACATTCAAAACATTGATTTTAGCTTAAATAAAAACGGCACATTGGTTCAAAAAGGAAATACCTCGGACATGCTGTTTTCGGTGAATGAAATTATTTGTTTTGTGTCGCAATACATGACCCTAAAAACAGGTGATTTAATCTTTACAGGAACGCCTGAAGGGGTTTCTAAAGTGACTATTGGCGACCGTTTGGAAGCTTTTTTGGGTGAACAAAAACTACTGGATTTCATTATTAAATAATGAGAATTATTGTCCTCTCTTTTGTTCTATTTTTATCGCTTTATACAATAAAGGCACAACCCTATGGCCAATTTCCAAGCAATGATTTTATTCCTCCTTTTGAAGGTAAATTAGAAATTATTGGCACTTTTTGTGAACTCCGAAACAATCATTTTCATGGCGGTTTGGATATTCGTACCGATTCAAAAATAGGGCGACACGTTTTGGCGATTGGTGACGGTTATATTTCACGTATCAATATATCAACATACGGCTATGGTAAGACGTTGTATGTTACTCACAAAAATGGATATACCAGCGTGTATGCCCATTTACACGATTTCCCTGAACCTATCAAATGGTATATTAATAAAAACCACTCTCTTCTTCAAACGTTTGAGATGGAACTGTACCCTGAACCTGATTTATTACAAGTAAAAAAAGGACAACACATCGCCTACAGCGGCAACACGGGAGGTTCACAAGGTCCACATTTACACTTCGAAATAAGAGATACCAAAACCGAAGAACCTGTCAATCCTTTGTTTTTTGGCATAAAAATGAAAGATGTGCTTCCGCCTGCCTTTCGTAGCTTGTATCTATACAAAAAAGATTCATTAGAAAAACTCTACAATGGACACTATTCTTCTAAGGCTTTAAATCTTAAAAACAGAACCATTACTTTGCCTTATGGCACTTACGCTTTTGGCGCTCATTTGGTCGACTATGCCCTGTCTGCAGGTGACAATAACGGTGTTAATTATTTGGAAGTATTTCAAAACAAAAACTTAATTTATCAATGCCATATCGAACGGTTTTCGTTTGCCAAAAACCGAATGATGAACAACTACATCGACTACAAACGCAACAAAGAATCGGGGGTTAAAATGCACAAACTGTTTATAGATGATGGCAGCACTTATGATTTTTGGAAAACATCTCCCACGGATGGTTGGTTCAATATCAATGATAGCATTCCTAAGGTCTTTAAAATAGTCGCTAAAGATGCTTATGGCAATCACAAAAGTATGGAAATAACCATTATTGGGCATCAAGATAAAGGGTTGCAGATAAGAGAATATTTTTCATACAGCAAAGATTTTAAACATTGCATAGCCCAACAAGCAAACACTGTCGAATTTGGCAAAGAATGTATCGTACATTTTGAACCCAACACGTTTTACAGCGACTACAAATTGCCTTACAAAAAAATATCTTCAACTTCATACCGTGTAGGCGTGGAAAATGTACCTGTAGATAAAAAATTTGAAATCAAGTTTTTACTCAATCCCAGACAGAGTTTACTTGCCAATAAACTGACTATTTGCCAATCGAATGGAAAATCATTTGGCGGTGAATACCATCATTTTTATTTCAGTGCTAAAGTGAAAGAATTGGGCACGTATTATTTGGCAATAGACACTATCAAACCAACTATTCAAGCCGTAAGCATCAATAAAAATGGCTATTTTTCATTCATTATCAAAGATTACCTTTCAGGGATAAAGGATTATGATTTTTATATCGATGATGAGTGGGTATTGCTTGACTATGAATCAAAAAACAGCCTGATTTCGGGGAGAATTCCCAATAAATTAGGCTCGGGCAAACATCTTATCAAACTAATTGTTAGAGACCATAGAGACAACGAAAAACATTTCACTAAAATAATACAAGTACCATGATAGAAGCAGGACAAAAAGCACCCGAATTAAACATCAAAGACCAAAACGGTAATACAAGAACATTGGCCGAATTTAAAGGCAAGAAACTCGTTTTATATTTTTATCCCAAAGATGATACGCCCGGTTGTACTGCCGAAGCTTGTGATTTAAGAGACAATTACAATCGTTTTATAAGTCAAGGTTATGCCATTTTAGGTGTTAGCCCTGATACAGAAGCAAAACACCAAAAGTTTATTGCTAAGTACGAATTGCCTTTCGACTTGTTAGCAGACACTGAACACACTGTTGCAATGGCGTATGGCGTGTGGGTCGAAAAAAGCATGTATGGCAAGCAATACATGGGAATAGCCCGCAAAACTTTTGTTATCAACGAAAACGGATTAATTGAAACGGTTATAGAAAAAGTAAATACAAAAGCGCATACTGCACAAATTTTGTAGTTTTACTTCTTTTTAACGGTTGTTTGTTTTTTGGATTTACTCTTATTTTTCTTTTCCTCAGTTACTTTTACAGCCCTTACAGGTACTAATTTTTCTTTGCGCTTTAAGAACATCGACATTTGAGGTTTTTCTTGTGTTTTCCAATTGAGTTTTTCTAAGTATTTTTCACTTTCAGGAAAAGCATTCATAGGATATATTTTACCTGTAGGTTGTCCATAAAACTTAATATGACTGACTTTGGATGAATCCATAAAAATCAGCATTTTTTTACAGGCTTCTTTGTTCACGCCCGAATATTCAGCTGTGTCTGTATCGTTGTCCCTGATGTAATAAATAATTTGGGCATTGCCATCAACCAATACCTGACTGAGTTTATTGTCATTAAAATAATTCACCATATTATCACCCGATATTTGGTTG
>JBIPNH010000026.1:0-23555 GCA_044373665.1 Bacteroidia bacterium | reverse complement strand
CTGTAAGGATTATAGCCTTCGAAAGTAGTGGCGTTCAAAAACTTATGAATCATACCTTTGGTAAAAGCAGGATAAGAAATGGACAAGGCCTCCCAATTTTGAAAAATATCTCGCCAATTCCCCTCATAATCTAACACCTTTGAATGGTCATCTGCATTGCGTGTATTGATAGAGAATTTGTTCCAAGGCCTACTTGGGTCACCGTGTCTTCGACTAAACTTTAGCGGTAAATACTCTATACAAAGTCGTTTGAAATTACTGTCATTTATTGAGCTGTATATTTCTTGCAATTGAAAAACAGAAAAAACATCGTCCAAACTTTGCAACAAATCCTTGTGAGTATCGTAAACTTCTTTATTGGCATTTGCCAAATAACTAATAAGGTCTTTTTTTTCTATTTGATAATTAAAATCAAAAATACCACCTCTCATTATGTTAAAAAGTGTATTAGAAAAATGGCGAGTATCTCTGTAAACATCATCCGACAATTGAATCCCATCAGAGGATGCATTAAGTTCCTTCAACCGTTTAGACCCTAATTCTATATCACTTTCAACTTGCTTTTTCAGTTCATTATTTGAAAAAATTTCATTGACCAGTGCGACCACATTTGCTTGACTTTGGTTCACATCGGCAACGATTAACCATGATTTTTTTTCGCCTGAGGCTAAGCTTATTTTTTGGTTAATAAAATAAGCCCCCTTTTCTGCTTTAACATCCTCTTCTTGAAACACCTCCTCCCCTCTTCTGAATGCATTAAGTTGGAGGGAAGAAAGCAAGTGTTTGGGTTTATCGAAACCTATAGACCAAGCAATATTTGCTTTGAGTGCTTCACTAGGTTCCGCCTTATCTACTATTATTGCACTGAGTGCATAAATTCCCATACCTGATTCTAAGTCAAGTTCATTACGCTTGTATGCATCTACCAAAATACTCGTTGAGTTTTGTAAATCTGCACCTACACCGTCAGGCATAATATTTTGTATCCCATCTAATATAGCAACGGTTAAGGTTTGATTCCCATTATTTGCTAAAGAAGACTTACGAACAAAACCGAATTGATCACTTGAATTCCATTCATACCTGAATGTAAGTTCAAAATTGCGATTAATTTCTTCGAAAATAATTTTATTCCCAATGGCATTTTTATACAAATTCCTAGAAACATTGAACAAGCTATTATTCCGCTCAGAAAAGGGTTCCCAAATATGAATTTCTTCATTTTGAATAATTTGAAAAATGGATTTAGAGCCTGTAATATCGTAAGACTCCGTGATTTTATCCGCAGTATAATAGGGGAACAAAGCAAATTCAGCATTCTTGCGACCTGCAGAAATACCTCCATTGCTTGATATAAACATCCAATGGTGCGAATCGCTCACTATACTCATAAAAAAGGGACGCATTTCATCATAATTTGAAATACAAAAGAAGTTTTCTCCTTCAATTTTCAATCTTTTTATATCTACTAAAGTAGCTTCTTTATTTTGTTTTTGACCTGACATTATATGGTAACTATTGCTAAGTTTTTGGGTAAAAGACTAACCGACTATTTGGTATATTTAAGTTTTAATGGGGTATTTTGATGAATTAAATTTAAATTCAGAAATCAAATAAGAGTTTAAATCAAACACTAATTACAATCCTTTTTTGCTCATTATATTTCCTTGTAAACTCTAACATAATCGATATACATAGAACATGGGAAAGGGGTATTGATATTGGGAGGACCAACAAAATTTCCACCTACCGCAATATTAAGAATTATAAAAAATGGTTTATTAAACACCCACTCTCCTGTAACATCGTTCGGGGTTACTCTTTTGTAAAGATAATTATTGACAAAAAAATCAATATAATTCTCGCCCCATTCAACCGCATAAACATTAAAATCGGCATCAAACCTATTATCTTTAAGTCCGTATGGCGTGGTAATGGCTTGACCACCTGCATAGCCTGGACCGTGTATTGAACCATAAGTGATGTTAGAGAATTTGCCTTTTTGTTCCATAATATCAATTTCTCCACACTGAGGCCAGCCAACATCCTTAAAATCTGCTCCTAACATCCAAAATGCAGGCCATATCCCTGAACCAGTTGGTGTTTTAATACGGGCTTCAATTCTTCCAAACCGATGAGCAAAAAGGCCTTCTGTTTTTATCCTTGCCGAAGTATAGTTTCCTAAGCTACTTTTCAATGCAGAAATAACCAAATTCCCTGTACCATCTAATGATACATTTTGGGGACTGTTGGTGTAGGATTGAAGTTCATTATTGCCCCAGCCATTTTGTCCAGTACCAATATCATTGGTCCAATTTAAAGCATTAGGTGTAACGCCAGAATCCCCTACAAAATCATCACTCCAAACCAATTCATACTTCCTATCAGGTAAGTTTTGAATAGGTTCTACCTTACATCCTCCCACAGAAATTGCTATAATTGCCAAAAGTGTTAATTTATTCGATTTATTCATTCATTATTTATTTAAAAAATTCACTGCAAATTGTATTATTTATAGAAATAGATATTATCCAACATAAAATTGGGACCTCCTGTTATAATAATAGCACCCAAATTATTTTTTTGATTCAGTATTCCAGCATTCAATGGTATATCAAATGATTTCCAAACACCTACTTCAAACCCAGACAAACTCATTCTTTTATCCCTGTCATCCCCTATTGGATTTCCAGTAAACACATCAGTTTCTATTGTCTTATTTGCACCTATATCTCTAATTTGAACCCCTATTACAGATGAGGCATTTTCCACATAGGCATCAATATGTAAAAACCCAAAAGTTGAAGCATCGACTGTATTTCCAAAAATTATTCCTGTATAATTATTGTTACTGTATTGAATTACTTTACCGCTACTGGTTGTCAATAAGTCAAAAAGGGTGGTAGAACCGCCAAAACCAGGTGTAAAATTACTCTCAGTCGCATTGACATAAGCATCACTAAAAATTGATTTAACATCAATTGAAGGTTTGTTAGGTGTTGGCGCGCCGGGTAAATTGCCTTTAGACTCAACAATCAATTTTCCTTTTGCTAGCACTCCATTTACTTTTGCTGTTATTTCGGCAATTCCTGTTGCTAAGATTTTCACAATTCCTGAATCATTAACAGAAGCAACTGAGGGATTAGAACTTGTGAATTTATAATAAGAGGGCTTAGAAATCACTGTAACATCTTGACCATTTGTAAGATTAAAAACATGACTTAAACCCGTAACTGTTATTGAGGCACCAACAAATGATTTAATTGAACTTACATCCCCATTTAAAATTCTAGAAGTTGGCTTACCCACTGTACCTAATTTTTCAAATTTAATTTCATCAAACCAAAGAACATATCCGGCGCCATTAGTTCCCTGAGTTCCTGCCGCAAACCAAAAAACACCTCTTTCATTTACCAACTTAGATGGGTCGGGAATTGGAATTATAACCTTAGTCCAATTGGTACCCACATTTACATTTTGGATAGACACTTGGTTTTTATCTTGAAAATAATCAATTCCAAAACCAACATCACCTAAGTTCACTCCTGTAGAAGCTTTCACATAAAAGGTTAGAGCATCATAAGTTGTAAGATTCCTTCCGGCCCCATCTATTCTAAAAATAGCTCCGGCATAGGCTCCACTTGGGTCAGTTTGATTGGGCACATCAATTCTGATAGATGCATTACTCTCAAAACCCTCTTTTAAGTCAACCGAAAAAACATCTGGTTTAGCATCGGCAAAAGGGAAATAAAAATCAGAACCCAACCCTATAAAGTTATCGGTAAAAACATAGGGATTGTTGCTAAATTTAGGCAATACTGCATCCTCAGACAATTCGCGTTTACATCCCAATTGAACCATCAAAAACAGTGCGACAATACCTAATTGAACACTTAACTTATTTATCATTTTCATATTATTTTATATTAGCAAGAGTTGAAATTTTATTAATTATTAATATTGATTTGAATGTAGGTTCTTAGCTCCCATTCGTTCCCATTAGGAAATCCAATTGCATTGGGATCAGGAACAAATTGACCTAAATTATTTAAAGTTGAAATAGGCGAATATCTATTTGAGTATTTATTTAAAGTCCTGTAAGTTGTTCTAAATCCAAGTTTCGTACCTGGCAACATAAACCAATCAGGCTTTCCAACTTCTATTGACCAATCTCCAATCAGTTGAAGTGGGAAAGTTTGGTTAAAATCTCTGTGATAATCAAAAGGTCCCCAATCATCAATTTTAACAATGGTAATTAATTTCATTTTTTTATAAATAGTTCTAACATCCATTCCATATCTATTGATGGTTCTGGTATCGTTTCCATTGGCTTGTCCATTTCCAAAATATAGATTCCCAATAATTCCAAATTCAGGATTAATTTTAGAAACAACTCTGGCATTGAGCTCCCAAAGATCCTGTGCTGGAGCAGAACCCGGGAAGACAAAAGTGGTACGTCCATTTCCTAAAATACCTATAGAGGCATCTTGAACCGTTGGTAAATGTCTGTAAACGAATCCTGAACTAAAAGCAAATTTAGCATCTTCCATTCTGTCATTATCCCATTCATACATCCAAGTAGCAGGCGTTGGATCATACGTAATCAACATTTCACCGCCCACAGTTTCTCTATTGCCTCTCACAGAAAAAGGATCGTCTAAAATATTTCTTGGGCGAGCGGGAGCCATATAAGTTGGGCCAATGGGACCTACTAATGGTTTTTGAAACAAGAAATTAGGAGCAATCTGAATTTTACCAATATTATAGGTCAGACCTGTTAGTGCATTATACATATTGCCGCTTCCTATATCCTTAAGAACCCAACCAGTAAATGTTTTGGTTTGGTCTACCCCTCCATTAGCCACTAAACCCATGTATGAAGCAAGACCATACCAACGTATTGCCCCTTTGGAATAGGTGAGTTTTGCTTTACCACCAAAATTATCTGTACTTTGAATTTTATCTTCGTAGACTATATTTTCAGAAACCATTTGAAAAACCCTTCCATTCAAAGGCTGTCCACCCCAAATTCCTCCCAAATCAAAGGTAAAATGGTTCATTTTTTTACCTATTGCCAATGTTAATCTTCTGGTTTTTGGAACAGGGACTGCAAATGAACTTTGTAAGTTATTTCTTTGAGTAATATCTTCATGAAAAATACCGGTAACATCTAAACCTGCCACTTTTCTACTGTATTTTAGCAAGAAAGCCGGATTGGCTCCCCACCATAATTCAGGACCAAAAGCCAACTTTAACCCTTTAATAGTTTTTTTACCTTCTATTTCAAAACCAAACGGAGCATTGCCGTTATATATATCAATATTAGGACCGTAATTGGCCTCAGGATATAATCCAAAAAAATCACCTTCATATCCCCAATGGTAATGACCTGTTCTGTAAAATCCCGTTAATTTAAAATCCTTAGCATCCCAACTGTAATCTGCTTTGTACAACTGCACTCTATTATTTGAGTTAATTTGTTGAGGACCAGTAGGAGTTTGAACGGTTAGTGGTCTTCCTCTGTTTTCATAAAATATTTCATCAATTGGATTGGTTGCCACATTTCCTAAGACATTAAACTGTACGTTTGCTTTCATATTAGGGGCAGGTCTAGCGGTAATTCCAACATTAAAAGATTGCATGTGGTCAAAGCCTTGAACATTGGGAAATGAATTTGTGTTTAAAGGATTTGAAGTTGTAGGTGTAGTTATTAAGCTTCCTCCAGTTTGATAGGTGTTAAAATTGGCTTGCAAATTACTTAGATACAACTTCCCTTTGTCTTTGGATTCCAAAACGGCTTTGTCTCCTCTTGCCTTCAAAGCTGCATCAACAATTGATATGGAATTAAAATAGGTGTTTATTGAATTAGAATTCCCTACATAAGGGTTAAACTTGTGTATATTTTGTAGCGCATAATAAGCCGCTCTTGGATATAGCTCATATAAACCACGTTCATTTGTTTTGCCTTTTGCACAAATCCCAAACCACTCTTCATTCATATTATTTTCACCCAGAACATAATCGTTACCATACCCACCATTCGACCAAGATGCTGTAACATCGTGTTCATCTAAATTAATTGTTTGACCTGTTTTCCACCATCCATCACTGAATTGAAATGTAAAACCGCCCAAACTATTGTTGTTTTTTCCCATTCCGGCAGCATTGCTGTATATTTCCTTCCAATTACTCAATAGAACTTGAGCTTGAAATTCTTGATCTTCACTGTTTGAACGAGTATTATAAGCATCAGAACCAAACTCAGTAAGAATTACAGGAATATTTAACTCACTTTTCACTCGCTCATAAAGGTCAGTAAAAGTAAGACCTCTATAGCAATTTATTCCTAAAATATCGACATCGCTGCACTCTTTAGCAATAATATCAGCAAACAATAAATCACCATTACAAATGGCCATGGGATGATTTTTGTCAATTGTTTTTAATTCTTTAACAGCTTCATTAAAAAGCTTATACATAAAGTAAGCGTCTTTAGTTGACTTTCTGTCTGCAAATGGGATGTTTTCTGTTTCGGCACCTCTCCAAAAAAGACCGTAATTATTTTCATTTCCTAACAAAAACAACAAAATCCCGGGAGTTTCTTTGTATTCCGAAACCATTTCCTTGGTTTCTTTAAGCAAAACCTCCCTAACTGCAGGATTAGAATAGTCCGTATTTGCCTCCCAATTACCATTAATATTTAATCCATAACGACCAAAAGAATGGTTAAGCATGGTGTAAATTCCGTAATTTTCATAAATGTATTTCACCCATTTTGCAGGAACTCCCGAATATTGTCGAATGGCATTAACGCCCATATTTTTCAGATAGGACATTTCATTATCCAAAGCAGCCTTTATCAAATCATCAGACTGATTCCACAAACTATAATTGTAATTAGTTCCCACAGGAAAATAATCCCAATTCATTCCATTTATGAACATGTCTTTTCCATTGACAGACAATTTAAATCCATTTACGGATTTAATTACTTCAACTTTTTCGCTTTGTGAAAATACTAATAATGGAGCTAATAACAACAAAAATTGAATTAGCACTTTTTTAATCATTTCTATATTCTTATTGGGCATATACTTTTTATTTACTACTGAGAGTGTTTATTTAATTTTGATGAAATTAATAACTAATTTTTGACAAAAATAATCTTTTGAATAAGATTGCAACTAACAAAAACTACTACTTTACTACATCAAACTGAAAAATTTGGTTATTTTTGCATTATTAACATAAGAAAAACAATACAACACCGCTATAAAAGCAAAGAAAAATGTAACACTAAAAAGGGTTTACTTTTGGGTTTGTATCTTTTACTTTTCATTTACAATAGTTTTGGACAATGTGAACTTAACAATTCAAAAGTTTCTATTTTTACTAAAGCCGAATATTCTGCGGGTACACAAAATTGGGATATTGAGAGGGACAATATGGGCAGATTGTTTATTGCCAATAATGAAGGCGTTTTGATTTACAATGGTGTAAAATGGGAATTACATCCAGTGCCTAACAAAACAATTGTAAGATCTATTGCCTTGAGCAATGATGGTCGTTTATATGTAGGTGCACAAGACGAATTTGGTTATTTTAAGCCAGATATATCAGGGAAACTCATTTTTACCTCTTTAAAAAAACAGCTACCTCCTTCTGTTAGTTCTTTTGCCGATGTGTGGAATATCGAAATAATTGACCAAGATGTATTTTTCATGACTCCACAATTCATTTTTAGATATTCAAACAACAGAATCTCGTATTTTAAACCAAAAACAACATGGACTTCGCTAAATAAACACCACAATAAACTCCTTACTCAAGACAAGAAAAATGGTATAATGCTATTTAACAATGGTAGATGGGAATCAATGATTAACCCAAGCTCATTGCCAAATGGCTTTCAAATTACTGACATTAAACCCTTTGGCAAAGACACTAGTTTAGTGAGTACAACTGGTAATGGGCTATTCCTATTAACTCGGACTCAGATAATTCCATTTAAAATAAGCGCCTTAATAAAGGAAAATCACTTTACAACTATTGAGGTCCTTAATGGCAATTATTTTTTATTAGGGTCTTATAATTCAGGACTATACAAAATAGACAAAAAAGGAAATATCCTGGGAAACATATCATCTAAACAAGGTTTAGTAAGCAATACCATCCGCTGCCTTTACAGTGGTTTTGATGGATGCACTTGGATTGGCATGGACAATAGCATTGCACTTATTGATTGGGGAAATTCCATTTACCATATTAATCCTAACTCATTTAACAATGGAAGTGGACATGGTGCCATTAGTTTAAATGGAGATTTGTATTTTGCATTGTCTACAGGATTACAATCTATAAACATTAAACAAAAGAATGAATTAAGTTCACCTTCATTGAAACCCCAAATTATAATGAATGGCTTAACTTGGAATGTTAATACTTATGACAATCAACTAATTGTGAGCAGAGATGATGGATTATGGAAAGTCAATAACGACAAAGCAAGCCCTGTTTTTAAATCTTTAGGCTTTTGGACCTTCAAACCAATAAGCGGGAGCAATCCTTCTAAAATAGCATGTGGAAATTATTTTGGCATTCAACTTTTTAGCAAAGTGAATGGGGAACTCAAAAACGATGGTTCTATCAGAAACTTCATTGAATCAAGTCGATATTTGGAGGTTGAAAATAAAACTATCTGGGTATCACACCCTTATCATGGTTTATACAAAATCAATTTAACAGACAATAGTACTAAAAAATACTCTATAAAAGATGGATTACCCTCTGAATTAGACAATCATGTTTTTAAAGTAAAAAACAAAATTGTAATCGCAACAACAAAAGGCATTTATGAAATAGCGCCAAACGGCAATAAGATAAATCCTTCTAAGTACTATCAAAGTATATTGGGCAATATCCCAATAAGGTATTTAAAAGAAGACTTAAATGGAAATATTTGGTTTGTTCAAGACAAAATGTTGGGCATAGTGGACTTTAAAGGATCACAACCTGTTGTAAAATACATTCCTGAGCTTTTCAATCATGTGTTAAGTGGTTTTGAAAACATATACTGTTACGATTCCGACAATACAATTATAGGTTCCGATATTGGCTTTTACAATATCAATTACAGCAAGTATTCAAAGCAAATATTCCCTTATGAAACTTACATTAGTTCAGTAAAAACCTTCGGAAGTGGCGATTCTGTCATTTACGGAGGATTCAATAATTTCCTTAAAGACAGCAATTTAAAAACAT
Organism: Bacteroidia bacterium; assembly: GCA_044373665.1. Taxonomy (GTDB): domain Bacteria; phylum Bacteroidota; class Bacteroidia; order NS11-12g; family UBA955; genus JABMMZ01. The sequence continues at coordinate 14,294 of JBIPNH010000026.1, read as the reverse complement.
CGATACCCTACAAATCAAATTCAATCCGGTTTTCATTCGCAAGCTCATTTTTACGACATAAATCACACATTGAATTTAGTTACTTATTGAAAGGCCATGATAAAGAATGGAGCAATTGGAGTTCAACATCTGAAAAAGACTATACAAATCTCAAAGAAGGAAAGTACACTTTTTACTTAAAATCAAGACATGGCCCATCCAACGAATTCAAGCAATTTTCATACAGTTTTGAAATTATAGCCCCTTGGTATAGAAACATTTGGGCTTATTTGCTTTATCTATTAATCACAGTCTTTGTGTTTTATACATTACTTAAACTACAGAAGAAAAAACTACAGAAAAAAGCACAAATTAGAATACAGGAGACTAAACTTAAATTTGAGGAAGAGCAACGTCAAATCAATTATAAACATCAGCTTGAGCTTGAAAAAAACGAAAAAGCAATAATGCAATTGACCAATGAGAATCTTCAAGCGGAGATAAAATACAAAAGTGAAGACTTAGCTAGCACTGCCATGAATTTACTTCAGAAAAAAGCATTTTTAGGCAAACTTACGAGTCATTTAAACAATCTAGTATTACAGAAAAAAGACCAAGTAGAGACGAGTGAAATTAGAAAAATATTACGTCAAATAAAATCAGATGAAAAACTAGATGAGGAATGGGATAAATTTACAGACCATGTTAAAAATGTACAAAGTGATTTTTTAAATAAGTTAAAAAAAGCATATCCTGACTTAAACTCCAAAGAATTAAAACTTTGCGCCTACTTAAGAATGAATTTATCGAGCAAAGAAATGGCACAATTGTTTAGCATTTCCGTTAGAGGGGTTGAAATAAGCAGGTACCGTTTAAGAAAAAAATTAAAATTAGAGACGCATCAGGATTTATTTGAGTTTTTAATCAATTTCCAAAGCAACAACGACACAGAATAATACCAAACTCACATTCAGTCAATTAAGCCACTAAATCCTTTATTTACGGGCATAAAAAAAGCTGGATGCGAATTCAATCCACATCCAGCTTTTAACAACAATTTATAAAAGGTTTACTCTACAATCAGTTTAGAAACAGACTGTCCATTCTCAGTGTTTGTTTTAATAGTATAAATACCTTTGCTAAGATTAGCAATATTGATTGTAACACTATTAGAATCAGCATTCAAGTTTAAAACTTTCTGACCTAAGCTATTGAATAACTCAACAGAAGCGATTGTATTAGCTGAAGACAAAGTAACTTGTTCAGTTGCTGGGTTAGGATAAATATTGATAGTATTTAAATTAACATTAGACACAGAAAGTGCTTCTTTTCTGAACAATACGTTGTCAACAAATACAGTTCCAGATCCAGTTGGAGTTCCTACTAATATGTATTGAGCGATGTGCGCTTTTGTGGTTAAACCAGTAAAACTAGACAAAGGCAAGTCGTATGTATTCCATGCATTTAAAGTTGGAACCGTTAATGTCAATTCATGTTCTTTATCATCTCCACCACCAAAAGAACCATCAGCACCAAAGTCAACTAATTTCACTTTAAGTGAAGTTAAATTAGGCGTCCAAGCATTGAAATAAAATCTATCCATGCTAGAAGCATCAATAACGTTTGCACCAACAGTTTCAATTCCCACAAAATTCAAAGAAGAATATTTTTTAACATCATTTCCTTTGATTTGCAAATCTTCTAGTGTTGCTGCAGACCAATCTGTACGCCAAGTATTAACTGTTTTGTTTGTATATGAATTACTAAACATTGATATTACATCTGTTCCCACAAACACAGGTGTTGGCGCAGCTTCTTGAGGTGTATTAGGATCAATAATCGGTGATTTGTGATAGAAGATATTATCTAAGAATAAGGTTCCTTGACCAGCAGGTGTACAACTAAAAATCAATTGTGCAATATGTTCTCTAGAGGTTAATCCAGTAAAATCAGACATAGGCACATCAAAAGTATTCCATCCATTTTTAGTTGGGGTTAAAGTTACTTGATGTTCTTTATCATCCCCTCCACCAAAATTACCATCAGCTCCAAAATCAACTAATTTTACACTTACAGTATTTGCATTAGGAGTCCAAACATCAACATGAAAATACAACATATCTTTAACATCTAGCAAATTAGCCCCTACAGTTTCAATTCCTACAAAATCCAAAGACGTGTATTTTTTTGTGTCATTTCCTGCTATTTGAACATCAGTAAGAGTAGCTGCCGACCAATCAGTTCTCCATGTATTAACCGGTTTGTTTGTGTAAGCATTGCTAAACATTGAGATTACATCTGCAGATGGCTGTGTAGGAGTTGGGGCAGCCGTAGTTGGTTCTGAAGCAGTTCCAGCATTAAATGTAATATTGTCTATATAACAAATATTGTCACTTTTTCTTGCTTGAAAATCAGGGAAGATAATTATTTGGTCTAATACACCATTTCCTGATGGTGGATTAATTTTATTAGTAAAATCAAAAGTCAATTCCTCCCATTCATTAATTTTTGTATTTGAAATTTTAACTTCAGTTTCAGACCAATTGGTACTTGAAGCGATCTTGATTGCTACATCACTAATTTCAGATTTCCATACCATAATTTTAATGATACGGTTAGTTGAATTCCAAGAAAAGGTATCCAAATCAGTTGAACCGTGCTTTGACTCACAACCCGCCCAAGGATTTCCAGCTTGTAAAGCAGTAAATTTCATAACTTTAGAAGAAGTATTAATACCCGACTGATCTGGATTTGTAATAATTTCAACAGCTGGGTTTGAACTGTTTTCAAAGACAGTCCACGTCCAAGTTGCGCCATTACCTCCCGTTTCAAAATCAATTGGAGATTTTTGAGCGTGCAAACCAATGCTAGAAAATAGCAGGGTTAAGAAAGCAATTTGAGGCATCAAACTGACTTTAAACATTTTAAATTTGTAATTTTTTTTCATTTTATCTATTTTTAATTAAAACCGAAAACAAATTAAATTTTTTAACATTGAATTAACAAATATCTACACTACATCACTACTACTACAATATTTAACCCACTAAATATTAAATAATTACAAACAAACTAACGCTTAATATTTTTAAATTAATATTGACAATTATTAAAAAAACATTTGAAAACATCTGTTTTTAATTAAAAATAGAGTTTATCGATTTATATAAAATAGATATTTTAATGGATTTCATATTTTGTAATATTACAGTATAATAATATATTTTTAAAAAGAATTACATTTGCCAAATTAGCTTTTATTTTAAAAAAACGAACATGTTTAAAAAATCAATCTTTTGTTTAATTGTTTTTATTTTCCCATTTATCATTAATTCTCAAACATTAAAAGATGATTTTGAAGGGAATGGGAATATCAAGACTTGGAAAGGAGATGATTGTATCATTAAACTCGAAATACAAAATCCGTTTATCACTCCCCAAAATATCTCTTCAAAGGTTATGGAATATTCGGACAAAGGGGGATTATATGCCAATGTCAGATTTGAAAATGATAGAAATTTTGACTTGTCCAAAGGAAGTGTCTTTTCACTAAAAATATATGTCCCATCGAACAAACTCTCTGGCAATCAAGTTAATAAAATTTCGTTAAAACTTCAAGATGGCAAAATTAACGAACCATGGTCGACTCAATCCGAAATCATTAAACCGATACTAACAGATGAGTGGCAAACTATTACATTTGATTTTACCAAAGACGCTTACAGAAACTTAAATGCAGGTTCATTACCTCCAATCCAAAGAAAAGATTTCAATAGAATTGTAATTCAAGTAAATGGCGAAAACAACAGAGACAGTGTATTAGCTTATATTGATGACTTTGAATTCATTGCAGTTCCGCCGACTAAATCTTTATATACAAAACTTGTTTGGTCTGATGAATTTGATGTTAACGGCACTGTCAATGATAACAAATGGTTTCATCAAACAGAGCTTCCTTCGTCTGGCAGTTGGTACAACGGTGAAATACAGCATTATACTAACAGAACAAGTAATTCCATTGTTGAAAATGGACTTTTGAAGGTGATAGCAAAGAAAGAAAATTTCACTGACCAAGGCCAAACCAAACAATACACTTCTGCTAGACTTAATTCAAAATATGCCTTTAAATATGGTAGAGTTGAATTTAGCGCAAAACTACCTTTTGGCGTTGGAACGTGGCCTGCTGTATGGATGTTAGGAAAAAACATTGATGAAAGAGGGGCTTATTGGCACAATTTAGGCTTTGGCAACACGCCTTGGCCGGCATGCGGCGAAATAGATATTTTAGAACATTGGGGACAAAATCAAAATTTTGTTCAAAGTGCTATCCACTCCCCATCTAGTTTTGGCAATACAGTCAATTTAGGAGGCAGAATTATTACTAACGCTTCCTCTTCATTTCATTTATATTCAATGGAATGGACTCCCAATAAAATAGAATTTAGCGTTGATTCTATCGTCCATTACACCTACGAACCATTAATAAAAAACAATAGCACTTGGCCATTTGACTTAGAACAATACTTACTAATAAACATTGCCATACTTCCCAATATAAGTCAAACATTCACTCAAAGTGCTTTAGAAATTGATTACATTAGAATATATCAAGAAGAAACAACAAATCTTTCTTCTATAGAAAAAAACAAAGTAAGCACAGTTTACCCAAATCCTTGTATCGATTTCCTCAACATAAAAACAGAAAATACAGATGAAACATCTAGCATAGTAACTATTTATTCTTCTGATGGAAGATTGCTATTTTCAAACCATTACAACATTGAAAATAATACCCTATTAATAAACAATTTGGATGTATTAAAAACAGGCATTTACTCCTTAACTTATACATTAGGAAATAAAATTGTGAGAATAAAATTCGCAAAAGAATAAGATTCAATATTTTATTAATACAGCCCTTTTCGAAACTATCTTTAACTATACTATTCGTTAACAAACGTTTACACGTTAAACTCTTATAAAGCACATCTTCAAAAACTGTTTTTTTTAATTTAAAAAACACATTAAAGCCTTGTAATTTTAACACTAAATTTCCAATCTTTTCATTTGAAAACAAACTAATGGTAACATAGTCGATGCAGTTTTGCATCAACAATAATTAATTAAAATGAAAAAGAAAATTTTTACTTTTATCGCTTTGGGTTTGTCTGCTTTTGCAGCAAATGCTCAAACACCGTTTCCAATGAACATTGACACTGCATGGTCTGTAAAAACCATCTGGATGCCAAGATCACCACTTAAACAACAAGTTTTGTTTGTTGGTGGAGTTGACACAGTTCAAACTACTGCCACTTATGGCAATGCTGCGGGTAAATCAGTTGCTAAACAATGGCACGATTTTATCGGTTTTTCTAAAGCTCCTGCTAATTCTAATGGTATTTTAGGAAATGTAATAATTAACCACGAAATGGTTACTAGTGATGCTAAAATTGGTGATGGTGGTGGAATGACCATGTTCAAACTTAAAAGAGGTACTAATGACCAATTAGAAGTTGTTGATCAAACCTTAACTGATGGCAGAAAAGGCAAATTCTTTAACGTAGATTTCGTTAATACAGTTGGAGAAACTGGAATGAACTGTGGTGGTATCAATGCGCCAAGTGGAAGAATCTGGACTGCTGAAGAGTGGATGCAATCAAGCAATCGTCAAATCTTTAATAACGGAAACGGCATTAAAGATACTTCAAATTTCATCATTGGAACTACTACACCAGCTGGTTTTCCAGGTTTTAATGGTAAAGTTTTGAAAAAATTTGAAAACTTAAATTGGATGGTAGAAATAGATCCAAATAATGCAAAAGCAGTAAGAAAACAATACAACTGGGGAAGAGCTGGTTGGGAAGGTGGTGTTGTAATGAACGACAACAAAACCGTTTATTTATTCGAAGATGGTTCTCCAGGTATTTTAGCTAAGTTCGTTGCTACAACTGCTGGCGATTTTACTACTGGTCAGTTGTTTGTTTACAAACAAGATGCCCCAACTAAATGGATAACTATCGAAAATAATTTAGATACTTTAATGCAGTTAAATACTGTTGCCGTAAGAAGAGGCGCTTCTATGTTCAACAGATTAGAATGGGGAACTGTAGCTAATGGCAAACTATATATTACAGAAACTGGTAGAGATGCATTCACATTCAACACTGGTAATGCTAGATATGGTGTTGTTGGTCAAGGTTTAATTGATGGCTACAAAGCTAGATTCAGAGTATTGAAAGGTTTTAGCTTTACTGGAACTGATGCTCAAGCAGCTGACTCAGTTAGAGCTGGTAAATTTAACGACTACTATGGTAGAGTTTTAGAATTCGACCCTGCTACAAACTTAATACGTTCATACATTGAAGGTGGACCTTTAGCTCCAGCTCTTACTTCTCAAAACAGATTTGCTTACCCTCCAATCCATTTTTCTAACCCTGATGGAATTCACAACATCAACATTGATGGAAAAGAATACTTAATTATACAAGAAGATTTGAATGGTACAAACTGGAACAGAATGCCTTCAAATATTAATGTTGTGTGTGAAACTTATTTATTAGACTTAAGTATTCCTAATCCTACTTTTAATAATTTAATTAGAATTACGGCTTGTTCTCCAGGTGCTGAAATAACTGGTGGAGTTGCAATTGACGAAAATACTATGTTATTTAACTCTCAACACCCAAGCACTTCTAATACTTTCCCTTATAACAACTCATTAACTTATGCTATCTCTGGTTTTAAAGTAAATAAAACTTCAATTATCAATACTTTAAAAGAAGAAAGCAATGTATTTACGGTTTATCCTAACCCTGCTTCTAGAGAATTAAACTTTAACCAAACAACTGATATTGCTATCTACAATGCTCAAGGACAAAGAGTAATAGTAGCAAGAGGTGTTAACTTAATTAACATTGAAGAATTAGCATCTGGTGTATATTTCATCAGAAATGCTGAAGGAATGACTCAAAAATTCATAGTTGAATAACCTTATCTCAAAACATAAACAATCATTAAAAGAACCGATATGAAAGTATCGGTTCTTTTTCTTTCAATAAGCCCAATGCATCATGAATAAATTATATACTATAACTTCACTTTTTATCATCATTATAAGTATTTCTGCCTTTAAAAACAGTGATTCATCCATTGAAATAATTAAAAAAAATGACATGAAAAGATTTGAGAATTTCAAAACAAGTGTTAATGAATTCAATGGGAAAGTATCCAAGTTTGAACAAAAAACATTGAGTTTTGAAGCTTTAAAAGCAAGTTATTTCGACTTAAGAAAATCATATAAATCATGGGAATATTTAGCTGAACACTATAATGCTACATTTATTAAAGAAAATATCAATGGTGCGCCTTTACCTAAGTTGGAACAAAACAGCTTTGGCGCTAATGTAATAGAACCTAAAGGCCTACAAGTTTTAGATGAATTACTTTTTGATGATTCTGCTGAACACTTAACTAAAGAAATGCATATCCAATTGGATTACATGACTAAACAGTTGAACCAATTGACTTTACCTGAAATTTATTCAAGAGACATTTTTATTGCCGCAAGAATTGAATTAGTCAGAATAGCTACTTTGGGTTTAACAGGTTTTGACACACCCGGTTCTGGCAATGGCATTCAAGATGCCTTGAGTGTATTTGAAACCATGCAATCCGATTTAACACTATTCCAACCTGAAATAGAGCTTAAAAATAAACTATTGAGTGATTCTATTTTTGAAACCCTTAATAAAGGCATAGACTACTTAAAACAAAACAACAACTTTGAAACATTCAATCGCTATGCGTTTTTAACCCAAGTGATTAATCCGCTATATGACCAACTGCTTAAAGCTCATTTAGCTTCAGAATTAGAACTACCCTCAGAAATCAATAACAAACCGCAAGCATTTAATTATTTGTCTAATAATTTGTTTGCTTCTGATTTTTTAAATTCAGATTATTATATCAATGTACCCAAAAAATTCATTAACGATAATGCCAAAATATTGGGTCAATTATTATTCTTTGACCCTATTTTGTCTGAAAATAACCAACGCTCATGCGCTAGTTGCCACAATCCCGAAAAAGGTTTCACCGACCAATTGGCTAAAAGTTTGGCTTATAATTACGAAGGTCATTTAAACAGGAATTCCCCTACCCTTATTAATTGCATTTATAGTGACCGCTATTTTCATGACTTAAGAGCGCACGACCTTACAGATCAAATGGAACATGTGATTACGAATGGCTCAGAGTTTAATACGAATTGGAACGATATTTTAGACAAATTGAACCAAAGCCCTGACTATAAAACCCTGTATAGCAAAGCCTTTCAACTGGACACCAACAATGCTATTTCCATTCAAAATACTCAATTTGCCATGAGTGTATATGTAAGTTCCATTATTGGACTCAATTCAAAATTTGACCAATTGATGCTTAATAAACCAAAGAAATTAAATAAAGCTGAAAACAACATCGTGGAAGGGTTTAATTTGTTTATGGGCAAAGCAGCTTGTGGCACTTGTCATTTTGCGCCAATTTTTAATGGAAGTGTACCTCCTTTATATTCAGAATCAGAGTCTGAAGTATTGGGTGTGTCAGAAAACCCACATCAAAATAAGCAAGTATTAGGCAAAGACAAAGGCAGAGGGGGCGCATTATTGAAAGAACAAGTCCCTTTTTATGATTACTCATTTAAAACACCTACAGTCAGAAACATTGCCATTTCAAAACCATATATGCACAATGGCGCCTATCAAACCTTAGATGAGGTGATGAATTTTTACAACAATGGTGGTGGTGCAGGAGTTGGTATCCAATTAGAATATCAAACATTAGGGACCGACAAACTGGAGTTGAGCAAAAAAGAGATCAAACAAATCATAGCTTTTATGGAAAGCTTAACTGATAGTGCCAACTTAACCTCAAAACCATCAAGATTACCGCAAATAAACAACACCAAATTAAACCAAAGAAAAGTGGGCGGGGAGTACTAGGATTTAGGGGTTAGGAATGAGGATTTAGGGAATCTGTTTCACGATGTGCAGCGTGATTGTTGAATTTCCCTTTTGTCATCCTGAGTTATTCAGCTATTCTGAATAGTACCGAAGGGTGTCAAAAGGGTGTTTGTTTAGTTGTTGAATTGTCCCCCAGTAGCGTGTCCGCCTATGGAGGATAGACGCCTTTGGCGGCTGTACCGAAGGGTGACTAACTCAGTGAGTTTAACACCTTGCAGCATGATTGTTTAATTGTTGAATTGTATAGGGGTTTAGGGGTTAATGGTTTTAACCATAAGTACCAATATCTTGCGTGTAAAATAATATAATTGACTCTATATCTCATTTTTAATAAATTATAAAATACTGAAAATAAGCTGTTTGTTTTTATGCGTCAATAGTAAATTAGAACTTGATGGTTTATTCGTGTTTTTTATTTAATATGTAAACTGTGCGGAGGCGTCCACGAATGGCGCGAAACACAAATTTGACAGCCCTGCAGAGCTGGTGTGTGAGTTAAGGCAAATTTGTGTTTTTCATTCGTGGTGGGCTTTTTACTCATTTTTGTTTGTTTTGTTTTTGAATTCGTGAGGTCGCTTCGCTTAGGTGCCCTACTTTTTTCCCATAAAACCACGCAGTCGCAGCGAAGCTAAAGTAGGAATGAATTAAATGTAAATTTAGTTGTAAAACCGAATTACAAAAAGTGAAAAATTAAAGCTGTCGGAAAAAGATGTCTCCTTCGTCGACATGACAACACGGAAAATTGCTTAACGACTTGCAGCTTTATTATTGATTTTTTTTGGACTCTAACTTCTAAAAATAATTTTTTCTATTTCCATAACTATTATTAACAACCTTCTTTTCAATTTCTTTCTTTTCAATTCTTCAATCTTCGTTCTAAAATCTTAATTCTTCATCCTAAAATCTTAATTCTTCATCCTAATATCTTAATTCTTCGTTCTAATATCTTAATTCTTCATCCTAATATCTTAATTCTTCATCCTAATATCTTAATTCTTCATCCTAATATCTTAATTCTTCGTTCTAATATCTTAAATCTTCGTTCTAATATCTTAATTCTTCGTTCTAAACTCTTAATTCCAAAAAAAGCGACACTTGTTAACTATCTCATTTTGTTAACACACAATTCATTTTCATTTTACATGCAACAGCGAATTTTGTATCATGAATAGCAGAATATTAGATTTTATTTTTTCTTTAATGTCTAATTTGTTTTTAAAATCCATTAGTCATTGTCTCAAAAAATGATAAATCAAGACAAAAGAGCAGTCGATTTGGTCGTTATTTCCGATGTTCATTTGGGTACTTATGGTTGTAGGGCCAAAGAACTCTTAAATTATCTTAAAAGCATTGACCCCAAAACACTGATTCTAAATGGAGATATTGTAGACATTTGGCAATTCTCTAAAAAGTATTTTCCAAAAAGCCACATGAAAGTGGTGCGTTATATCTTGAAATTATCAAACAGAGGAACTGATATTTACTACATTACAGGCAATCACGATGAATTACTTAGAAAATTTGCCGACATGAATTTTGGAAACATCAAATTAGTTAATAAGGTTATGATGGATGTTAATGGAAAGAAAACCTTGTTTTTTCATGGTGATGTTTTCGACTTCAGCATTCAACACGCAAAATGGTTAGCAAAACTGGGTGGAAAATGTTATGATTTACTAATTCTACTAAATACATTCGTTAATTTTTGTTCAGAGAAATTTGGAGGCAAACGCCTGTCACTTTCTAAACAAATCAAAAACAGCGTTAAATCTGCCATTTCATTTATCAACGATTTTGAAACCGCCTCTGTTAATTATGGTATTTCTCAAAAGTGCGAAACAGTGGTTTGCGGTCACATTCACCAACCGAGCATCAAAAACTTAGAGATTGAGGGTAAAAACATTCAATATCTAAACAGCGGAGATTGGGTAGAGAACTTAACTTCATTGGAGTTTCATAACAATGAATGGACTTTATATCAACACACAGGAAATCAGCAATTTGATGAAACAGACGATGAAGAATTAGGAATAGCTGAATTATTGAGAGAATTTAACATACAAGGAAATTGAGGGTTGATAGATTTGGGGAATCATTTATTTGGGGAGCCTCTATTTCTGCGGCACAAACAGAATCTGCAATAGATGTAGATGGCAAAGGGCTTTCCATTTGGGATGAATTCTGCAACCAACCTAGTGGCTTTTTTAAAAAGAACCCAATAAAAAACAGCGAACATTTAAAAAACTCTGCTGATTTTTATAAACACTACAAAACCGACATTGACCATTTAAAATCAATAGGGTTCAAGCATTTCAGATTCAGTATTGCTTGGGCACGTGTTATGCCCGACGGTGAAAACATTAACATTGAAGGATTTGAATTCTACCAATCTATCGTCGCTTATTGTTTAAACAACGACATAACGCCTTGGATTACTTTATACCATTGGGACTTACCATTGGCACTCGAAAAAAAAGGTGGATGGACCAATCCTGAAATTGTAAATTGGTTCGACCATTATGCCAAAACCTGTATTGAATACTTACCCAATGTTAAAAATTGGATACTTTTGAATGAGCCTTCAGTTTTTGTTGGTGCCGGTTATTTTTTTGGAATACACGCCCCAGGCAGAAAAGGCGTTACTCCATTTATTAAGGCATTACATCATGCTAATTTATGCATTAACAAAACCTATTTTTCATTAAAAAAAATCAATCCTGACCTTCACATAGGATCTTCGTTTTCATTTACACACATTGAAAGTATAGACTCCAAGCCTCAAAACAAAAAAGCCGCTATGCTTGCTGACATTCTAATTAATCGACTCTTTTTTGAGCCCATTATTGGAAAAGGCTATCCAATAGAAAACATCAAATTATTTAGCAAATCTCAGAAAAACTACCTTAAAAAAGACGAACACTTATTAAAAACACCACTTGATTTTATTGGTGTACAAAACTATACCAGAGAATTGTTTAAGTACAATTTTTTGAACCCATTTCTACCCATCAAACATATTCCCGCAAGCAAAAGAACCAAGGAGTTGACCATGATGAATTGGGAAATACACCCACCAAGTATTTATCACACATTAATAAAACTGAGTCAATACCAATTAAACACGCCCTTATACATTACCGAGAATGGCATTGCCCTTAATGATATTGTAGAAAACAACAGCATACAAGATTACCAACGAATTATATTTTACCAATCGCACCTTCAAGAAGTATTAAATGCCAAAGATGAGGGCGTAGATATAAAAGGGTATTTCACTTGGTCACTTATCGACAACTTTGAATGGGCCGAGGGCTATGAACCCCGATTTGGATTGATACATGTGGACTTTATAACCAAAAAAAGAACATTGAAAGAAAGTGCACATTGGTTTAATCAATTTTTAGGCAGAAAACCTTAACTAAATTTTTAGTATCTATTAAGACTATTATTCCTTTTAAAATTGCCTAAAAAACAACTAGGAATAACAGACCACTAAAATTAATCACTAAAAAGAACCTCATTTATCCTAAACCAAGCTTATCAAACTAAAACATTACCTTTGCAGTTCGATGTTAGAAATAGGCAATTATAATACACTGAAAGTTTTGAGGTTAACGGCACCGGGTGCTTTTTTGGGAAATGCAGAAGGCGATGAGGTGCTTTTACCCAACAAATATGTCCCGAAAACCCTAAAAGTGGACGATGAAATCGAGGTTTTTGTTTACCTAGATTATGAAGAAAGATGGGTTGCAACGACTCTAAAACCCTATGTAATTATGCATCGTTTTGCTTGTTTGGAGGTCGTGGACATTAACAAAGGTGGTGCCTTTATGTATTGGGGATTAGAGAAAGATTTGTTTGTGCCTTTTCAAGAGCAAGTAAGTAAAATGCGAGTTGGTCAATCTTATTTGGTTTACATGTATTTAGACAAAAGTTCAGGAAGATTAGCCGCCACCGAAAGAATCAATCGTTATTTGAAAAACGAGGAATTAACAATAGAAGAAGGTCAAGAAGTCAACTTAATTATTGCCAATAAAACTGATTTGGGATTTAATGTGGTTATCAACGAAAAACACCTTGGCTTGGTTTATTTTGACGATATTTTTATCGACATCACAACAGGTGACAAACTGAAAGGCTACATTAAAAAGATTCGCGACGACCATAAAATTGATGTCACACTTAGACCCATTGGATACAGGAATATTATTGAACCTAGTTCACAATTGATTTTAGACAAAATAAAGAAAAAAGGGGGCGTTTTGCACCTAACAGACAATAGTCATCCTGATGAAATAAAAGCCATTTTGGGGATGAGTAAAAAAAATTTCAAAAAAACTATCGGTCTTTTATACAAACAAAAACTTATAGTTATAAAAGAAGACGGCATTTATTTGAATTCATAGAAGATTAATTAACAATTAATTAATCTTATTAAAGAGGAAATTTAATTATATAAAACTTTATTCAACTCCAAGTTTATCCTTTTTCATAAGAGATAACGTAATAAAATTTTAATATAATTTCATACTTAATATTACCTTTACACACTTAATTCATTTAAATGACCCCAGAAAACAGCGATAAACGTTCCGAAGTAATGTTACATATTGGAACAACAATAGATACCATTAGTGAAGAATATTTAAAACCGATAGAAACCAATTGGCAGGCCTCAGAACTATTGCCTTTAACCTCAGATACTAGTTTTATTAGTGACTTAAAAACCATTCAAGAACAAGCTCAAAGTTTATCTTATGACTTTCTAGCTGTTTTGGTAGCGGATACTATTACAGAGGAGGCTTTACCGACCTACGAAACATGGCTTTCTGGCATCAAAGGGGTTAATCAATACGAGAACAACGGTTGGATGAAGTGGCTTAGACGATGGACCGCTGAGGAAAACAGACATGGCGATGTACTGAACCGCTATTTGTACTTATGTGGCAGAATCGACATGAGACAATTTGAAGCTTCGACACAATACTTAATCGCCGATGGATTTGATAATTTGGCCGCCTCCGACCCTTATAAAAACTTTGTATATACCAGTTTCCAAGAATTAGCGACTAATATCTCCCACAGAAGAGTGGCCTCAATAGCCAAACAAGACGGCAACAATATGCTATCAAAGCTTTGCGGCTTGGTTGCTGCAGATGAAGCACGACATGCCAAAGCCTATAAATTATTTGTTACTAAAATTTTTGAACTTGACCCTAGCGAAATGATGATTGCCTTTGAAACGATGATGCGTAGTAAAATATTAATGCCATCACAATGTTTAAAACAATTGGG
>JBIPNH010000120.1:0-6870 GCA_044373665.1 Bacteroidia bacterium | reverse complement strand
CCGAAGCACTGTAAATGTGGCATTATTACCTCCATCTGCAAAAAAGCTGAATATTGAGAATCAGTTTTGTTATGGATACACAAACAAAATAATTGAATTCAGCTTATCAGATACTAAACCTGGTTGTACCCAATCGAATGCTAAAATAAATTTTGATTACATCAACACCCCCAATGATTGGGAATTAATAAATGACTTATATGATGGCGACCTTAGATTAGGGCCTTATTTAAACAGTGAATCTCCCTACAGAGGCTATGCTAGTAAAGGCCCCTTTAATTCCATATTTTTTAAAAATTTTAGCGATTCAATTCTATCAAAAAAAGGGATACAACAATTAAATATTGCATTAATTATAGGGAATGGCACAGGTTCTAATTATTGCGAGGATACTGCCTATTATCCAAATTTTGCCTCTTTTCCTTTGTTAAACGCCAACTTTAATATATTAACGAAATTGGCTAAAAATGTTTACCACGTTTGCCCGAATGAGCCTATTTGTGTTAATATCCCATCACCACAGTCGAGAGAATACAATCAACTTGCTACTGCCAACAATTGGTTTTTTATTAATCACAATACTGGAGATACCGTTCAAAAAATAACAGAAACCTATTTTAAAGTACAGTCGAACCCACGCTACCCAAATCAAAAAGTAAATTTTGTAGTTATTAAAAGATACGATGCTTCTAAAAATGGTTTAAATCCCATACAAACTGACACTATTTTTACTGCCATTGTTCACAAACACCATGTTAAACTTCTTAAATCAATAAACAATCAAAAACTGAAGGATAAACTTTCAGCAATAGGTTTATCAATCGATGATTTTAGTGACAGCCTCTTGGTTTCGTTGATTTGGAACAAAATAGGAATTATTGGAGATAAAAACAGCGGTAGTAAGGGTTGTATAGATACATCAGGATTTGGGGATGAGTTATTTTTCGACTATGTTATTGATTCATCTACTATTTTACACTATAAAGACAGTAGTTTTAATCCATTGGATCAAATAACTAAAAATGGAAAAAACTATCAATCTTATTGTTTTAGTTCACCAAAAAGCGGTGCATATAAAATGGTTAGAAATATCGAAACAAACTACCCTAACTATTGTCCATTGGAAAAAGAGCAAATGGTTATTGTTGGTTTTTACGGGGACATGACTGTTATAGACAGTGTTTTTTGTGCTGGTCAACCTATTGAAGTAATGAGTAATTTAAGATATTATTCAGCAGACACCTCCTCATTTGGGTCATTAGATACCATTGACTACTGGAAACTAAGAGAAAATGAGGCAGGCAATATTAATAGAGAAGGTCGCACCATTTGGGATTTCAGCAAACAAGATGACAATCCCAACAATCCGAATACCATATTTGGTGTAATGCCATACGGAAGACTTGGATTAGCTAATCCTACTATAACAATAGGCAATGAACCGGGAGGTATTTATTACAAACAGGCTGGATTTTACACATTAAGAATGTTGGCTTCCGACAGCAATCGATGTGCAGACACTTTTAAGCAAAACTTGTATGTGTTAGGGCCAAAAGCAGGATTTTTTATTGACTTTAACAGACCCAACTGCAAAACCATCATTGAATTATTTGACACTTCAAAAATCATAGACCCATGTGTTTTAAAGGGCTTACCTCCTTGCGACGATATTATTTATTGGGCAATAGATTGGGGAGATGGCAGTCCGTTTTCGGAGTATTACAAAGACCGTCCGGCTCAAATTGGGCATGACTTTGTTAGAAATGGCAAATTCAGAATATGGTTATACATTAGCACAGCTAAGGGTTGTAGAGATTCTGTCTTTTTGGATATTGATATTCCCGGACCACTACCTACTTTTATTGTAGAAACAGAATCTACAATTTGTGTCAATGACAGTGTCTTATTTAAAAACGTATCTCTTGATTTTACCAAATCAGCACAATGGCTTTGGAACTTTGGTGACGGTCAATTTCAACCACAAAAAGACACCGGTTTTGTATGGCATCAATACAAAAAAACAGGATTTTTTGATGTGTATTTAACACAATATGACAGCATAGAAAATTCAGGAAAATATTGTTCTTCTACCTTTCCTGATACAATAAATAAAATTAGAATTACAGTATTGCCTTATGACCAAATCAACTTGAGTGCAGTCCCTTATATTGTCTGTGTTGGAGATTCCATAACTATAAAAGCTAGTATCAATACTTTTGCCACTTATCAAAACTATTTTTGGTCTATTAATCAAGTTCCTTCTACAACATTAATTCCTGAAAAAACTTTTCAATTGAAACAAAAGGGTTCGTACTTTGTGATTTTTAGCCCAATTTTATCAGGTTTAGGTCAAAAAACGTGTTCTACGCTTGATACAATTACAGTTTATGCAGACAGTGTATTCGCTAATTTTGACATTGACACAACCCAAGAACCTAAGTATTGTTTTACAAATACCTCGACAAATGGGGTTAAATACCGTTGGGGATTTTTCCATACAGATGACATTACTAAAAATAAAAATTTGGTGTTTTTAGAAAATGTAACTCAAGTAGAACCTGAAAGATACATCTGTCAAGATTTTTTCCAAAATCCAGGTTACAATTGGATTTGTTTGGAAGCTACCAATGCCATTGGTTGTAAAGACACCATTTGCAAAAGAATTCAGAATAATTACGAAAGGGCCGTTACACCTCCAAATGTATTTACACCAAGTGGTAAAGATGGATTTTCGGGCAAAGACAAAGACCAACTTGAAGGTAATAATGTATTCAATATTTACTTAAAAGGAGAATCGTTTTACGATTTAAAAATTTACGATAGATGGGGTGTTTTAGTTTTTGAGAGTAAGGACAAAAACTATGATTGGAATGGGAGGCTCTTTAACACAGGCGAAGAATGCATGGATGGCACTTACTATTATATTTTAAACTACAGATATAAAAGCAGCAATGAAAACGAACCTACCCTCAACGGAGTTTTACGTTTAATTTGGGACCGTTAACTTCCTTACTTATTTACTTACTTACAAGTGCTTTAAATTCATTTTTAAGTCCGCTGTAACTGGTAATATCCGCTTTAATAGAACCTACCATTATTTTAGCTTTAACACGAATAGGAATTTTATTTGCATCATCGCTAACCCAAACAGTCATGTCATCTTGGTCCTTAAAAACTCTATCTACAACAAGAATAGGAACAAATCTAAGGCATTTAATTTTACCAATATCGGTATTGATGGTTTCTTTGCCATCGTATTTAAAACCAAGATGGTAAATTTTATTGTCCAGGTAAATATCAACAGGATATTTATCCCCTTTTTTAGCATTAGAAAAATCTAAATTCCTAACATAATACAAAGCTGAAATAATATCGTGGGTATATTCAGGCATATCCAAAACCCCTTTTACACCGTATAATTTTTTCTTATGGTGTTTAAAATTAACCAAATCATTGTCTACATATTTATCTTCCTGCACACTTTTATTATAACTTATTGGTGCAAGTGCTTCATTGTCGACATAGCTTTCGAATTTATCTCTCACTTTATAAGCCCAATCAAACGATTTGAGGGTTCTTCCATCGGCTTTAATTTGGTAACACTTTCTGTCTGATTTTTCGATAAATTGAGGCCCAACTTCCATAGTAACGGCAGCAGCATTAATAACACCATAGTGGACTCTGTAGCTTAATTTTTCATTAAAACCAAAAGCTTGATTACTCATTTTTCTATAGGCAAATTGTTCCTTATCGGCATTTGTTTCTGTAGGTTGAGGAATAAAAGTAAATGCAGACAAAAACACAAAAGGCAACAAAGACCAAAGCGTAATAAAAAAGGCTGAATTTGGACGAATGATGTTCATTTTAATTGATTTTTTTATAAGTATTTCAAAAACCATTCCAAAAATACTATTTTTGAAACCATCTCAATGAATATAAAACGTTCACTTTTAACAATTATTGTTTGTTTTTTACTTGTGGATACTCAAGCAGTATACGGACAACTAGAAAACGACATTCTTAAACAAAAAGATTCGGTTAATTTAAATGACACACAAAATGTCAATTATAACTTTGAAGTTTTCAACTTTTACAGAAATACCGAATATTTTGATATCATTGAAAAAGGGCAAACTTACTTTGGGTCAATGGTTCAGGGTTATTTAAAATACAATCCACATAAAAATTTAATGATTAAAGTTGGATTTATAACTCGTCATGATTTTGGAAGCACTAAATTAAATACGGTACAACCTGTCGTTTCTATTTCCTATTTTAAACACAAATGGCGTTATAACTTTGGCATGTTACAAGGACACATGAATTATGGATTTATAGAACCTATGTATAATATAGACCGTGCCATTACCAATAGAATAGAAAATGGAATACAAGGCATATACACTGGAAAAACATTTACTTTCAATAACTTTCTGGTGTGGGATGAACCGACATACAGAACTACTACAAATCAAGAACGGTTTGTAACGGGATTTACTTCAGAAAAAACCATCTACAACAAGGCTAAAAATTTTATCTCATTTCCTTTGCAGGGCACACTTTGCCACCGTGGAGGCCAATTGAACCCTAATCCTAATCCCATTTATTCACGTATCAATGTTGCCTACGGATTAAAATGGCGCAGTAATATTACTCCTAATTTGACCTTAAAAACTGAGCATTATTTTTTACATGCCCGAGATTTTTCCCCCACTATATCACAGCCTTTTCTAAATGGAAATGCCAACTGGCACTCTTTTTCACTCAAATATAAACACATAGAATGGATGATAAACTATTGGCATGGCAGAGAATACCAATCACCCGTAGGTACTCAAATATATAATAACTATAATATTTACGACATCTATCTAAACCGTCAATCGCGTAAAATGCTGATGAGTCGTGTGTTATTTTCACAAAAACTTAACAAAGGCACTTGTATTGATTTGAGGTTAGAACCGTTTTACGACTTTGAATATGGAAGGTTTCAATACAATTATTCTTGCTATATTAAGTTTATTATAGAAGATAAATTATTTAAATTAAAAAAATAATTAACTCATTTACAGACTATTGTAAAAATATATTAGCTTTTAAAGCAACCTTAAAAAAAAGCATAGTCTAAAAGTCAAAATAACCATTAAAATAATCAAATATTATGAAATTTAAATTTTTAACCCCCGTAATCATTTTAGGAATTGCCTTGTTAATCAACTTAGCTAGTTGTAAAAAAGAAACTGCTACTCCTACTGCACCAACTACAACTGAAGAATTAGTAAGTTTACTTGATCAAACAGACAAAAATTATCAAGAAGTAGAAGTTATTGATGGCAATGAAGAGCAAGAATTTTCTTCACAAAACGAAGGCTTACCAGAATCTTACTTGTTAGAAGAAGTAGACATGGATAATGCTGGTTACAAGCGAACTGTTGAAAGAAGATTTATTACTTGTATCAAAAAACTAGACTTAACCGATGCTCAAGTGGCTTCATTGCGTTTAACCCTTCGTCAATTTGAAGGTTGCAAAGCTGCGGATGTAAGAAAACACAGAGAAGCTTATGAGTTACTAAGAAAAAGAATTGAGAAAACAAGACAAGAAGCTTTAGCCAAATTGAAGCGTGGTGACATTACTAAAGCACAGTTTGAAGAAAAAATGCAATTATTGAGAAAAGACTTTGTAGAAAGTTTAAGAAAAATCAAAATGAGTTATGCATCAAATTTAAGAATATGTTATGAAAAATTCTTAAGAGGAATTAAAGCAACTTTAACAGACCGTCAATGGAAAGCATTTATGGAATGCTACAGAAGTTAATCTAAACAATATTTCATAAAAAAGGGGTGTCTCACACAAGTTGAGACACCCCTTTTTTATTGTAACCAATTGAAATTAATTCTTAAAAATTAAATTGTACATGAATCTATAAAAGATATCTTAGATAAACAATCTGAATAAATAATAGAATCCACCTGCTAGAGTTATAGTTACAGGCAAGGTTAGTAACCATGCAATTGCTATAGATTTGATGGTTGCAGGTTGTAAATTCTTAATCCCTTTTGAGGCGGTCATAGCACCAGCAACACCAGATGATAATACGTGTGTTGTTGAAACAGGCAATCCGAAAGCAGAGCTTAAACCTATCGTTGAGGCGGCAGTAAGTTCCGCAGTTGCACCTTCGGCATAAGTCATGTGTTTTTTACCGATTTTTTCACCAATGGTTATTGCAATACGTTTCCATCCTATCATTGTTCCTAGTCCTAATGACAAAGCAATCATAAGTGTTACCCATTGCGGTGAATATTCTGTATCATTTTTAAACACTTCTAGTTGAGTTTTTAATACCGATTTATTGTCTTTATTGTCTAAAAAAGTTGGATTTTCAAGTTCATTTTTAACTTTTTTATTAATATCTGTAAGTGCAACTCTTAATTCTACTATCGCTGTTCTTTTGTCTTTATCTGTTGCAATTGGACTAACCTTAAGGGCTTCATAGTGCGCTAATTTTTCTTTTACTTTGTTTGACTTAATCAACAAATCAGTTTTGCGTTCTTGTTCAAAAACCTGATCCATTTTAGTGAGAGCTTGTAAAGTATTATTTGAATTAAATTCAGAATTCAATGCAAACTGAAGAGGCATAAAGGTAATTAAAATAATTAAAACCAATCCAATTCCTTTTTGACCATCATTATTCCCATGAAAAAAACTAACCAATGTACAAGTTGCAATTAAGATAGCTCTAATCCAAGTAGGCGGTCTATTTCCAGGTTCAGGTTCTTTAAAGATTAACTTATCAGCCTTAATAACTCTCTTAAGAATATACATCATTAAAATGGTAACCGAAAAACCAAAAATTGGAGACACTAATAAAG
>JBIPNH010000025.1:0-23613 GCA_044373665.1 Bacteroidia bacterium | reverse complement strand
TTCTCCACATTCAATACACTTGGAAAATCTTCTACTGTAACTGTAACGGGAATTCTAGTACTTCCACAAACACCATTAAATGCATCAACATAGTAAACTTTCACTTCTCGTATTGTAGGATTAAAATTAATAGAATTTGTTGAACTAAAGCTAGTTCCTCCACTTCCAACATTAAACCATCTTGTTGTTAAACCCGAAGATGCACTTGCATTTAAAACAACAAGATTTGTATTTGACAAACAAACAGTAGTATCATTAGAAACCACAGGTGGTTGAGGAGCAAAACTACTACCTACATTTACTTTTATTTCTTGTCTTGGTGTAAGTTTACACCCTAAATTTGAAGCTTCTATATAATATGAAATGTTGTTAGTTAATACAGGTGTTTGATAGACTGAACCAGTAAAAAAAGGCGTTAAATCATTGATCCCATTGTACCACAAAACACTCCCAATATTCGTATTTGCTTTTAAAATTCCACGAGAACCTGAACAAATGGAATCATCTTTAAATGTTAAATTGCTAGGATAATCATTGGCTTTAATATAAAGAATTCTAAAACCACTTACACAACCGCGATTGTTCGCTCTTAGATAAACAGTATCATTTTTTAACACTTGATTTATTTTATAAGAACCCCCAATTAAAAAGGGAGAAGACTGTGGATTTTTGAACCATTCGTATACAATTCCCGTATCATTTGAATTGGCAGTATATCTTACTGAATCACCTTTACAAACATTCAATGAACCTGAAAAACCTGGGACTTCGGGTTTAAAATAAAGTGGTTTAATGGTGGTGTCTACACATCCATTAAAGTTGGGACCACGGTACCCATATACTCTAGAAATTAAGCGAACGTTATAATTTTGTTTAGTTGTATATTTTGTTCCATAATTAACGCCTGTGAAATTAGAAAAAGGCGAAACACCCGAATTCCAATTGTGAGAGATGTATCCAATATTAAAAAACTCGTATCTGTTATATATTGGAGAACCTGCCATATTATTGGGCGATTGGTTTACAAATTTTACGCTGTCTGCTACATTATAACAATTTGAATTAATCGTAAAATCGGTTCCAAAATTATACTTGACATGAGGATGCAAAAGCACATCACAATCGAAACGAACATTCCCTATATTTAAATTTCTTCCGTTATACCAAAGACCATTAATGGAACCACAATTCAAGTTGTGCCCTCTCCCATTTCCTGCTGTATAACTATTGGTTACCACTCCAGCATTCATAGTCATACTGTCTGTTTCAATGGTCAGAATATATTTACCATTAAGTGTAATTGGCTTAAAACTAGCATGCTTTTCGATTCTAGACAAAACACCACCACCAAATGTTGAATCTATGGTTAATGTATCACTTCTCAATGGCGTTCCCGAAGGCAAACTATCGGTTCCGGCATTGTAAACATTACATATAATATTCATTCTTTTTGCGGTGGGAGGATTGGTAGAGACATAAGCATAAAAAGTAAATCCAGACAAAGTCAAAGAAGTAGGACAATCGTATAACTGACCTAATGCGCGACCACCACTTACGTTGACAGCAAAATAGGCTGTCCCTCTGTATCTTGGGAACTCAACAGTATCGATGCCACAAACTTTGGGCGAAGTGGCACTTCTTTTATTGTTAACTTCGTTTAATTTTACTTTAGCAAAATCATCTTTTATTTGAACATTATTAGAGGTTAACTGGGCAAAAGAGCTAAGAGATAGCATGAAAGCAATTGCCATAAAAAGTAATTTTTTAAACATTCTTTTTTGATTTTAATAAACGAAAGTATTAAAAAAACTTTAGACACCCAAATTTTCATTCAGGATTTTATCTACCGTCAAGCTTACTTCTGCGGCTCCAATCAGCGAGATACAAGGTTTTTCGGGGGTAACACAATGTATTTGATCGCATGGATTACATTTTAAAACATGATGAAATACCTTTACTTTTCTAGAATAAGGATAAAAAACATGAGGTACTCCTGGACCATACAACCCAATTATTGGGGCACTAAAACAAGCCGATATATGTATTGGTCCACTTTCATTTCCAATAAATAGTTGCGACTTTGAACACAAATAAGAAAGCATACTCAGTGAGCAATTTTGCGTAAAACTAATCGACTTACACTTCATCAATGATTGTATTTTAACAATATCCTCCTCATCCTCTTGGGTTCCTATAAAAACAACGGCTAGTTGATGTTTTGAAATTATATTATCTGCAACAAAAGCAAATCTGTCTACATTCCATTGTCTGAGCTTTTTTCTTGCACCCACATGAAACAACACAAATTTGTGACACTGATGATTTTCCAAAAAAACATCAACTGCTTTTATATCCTCATTAGAATAATACAATTGAGGTGCAATCAAATCCAATTCACCAATCAATGGCGATATCACTTGGAAATTAGTGAGTACTTCATGCTGCTGATTTCCTCTGTTATTATATCGAACTACTGCTCGACTTACCCTAACTAGTGGCCGATTAAAGACTGCCCAAACAAGCGTTTGCCAAGTTCCTCTTAACTCTACTACAACATCGAATTTATCTCTTTTAATTGCATCTAATTCACAAATAACATGATTAACAAATGGGTCATTTTGAATCAGTGGTTTTACAAAAGGTTTGCACAAAACAGTTAATTGCGAGTCAGGATATTTTTTCTTTAGCAGTTCAAACACATGGGTGCTAGTTGCCATATCACCGATTTCATCCCACTTTACAACTAATAGGCGATTAATAGACTTTGTTGTGTAGGACTTAAAATACCATTTCTCCGAAAATACATTGAAGGCATACAAAAGGGACTCACTATTAATTCTCCTTAAAAACATGGATACAATAATATCTTAGAAGGCACTGCATCTGTTTCAATTTTAGGCGCTTGTATAGAAACAAAGTAATCACCATCGGGAATATCATCCGGGGCATAAATTAACTCCGTAATTGTTTTGTGTGCAGTTCCGTCGCCAAACCACAATTTATGAGCGGCCAATAAGCCACCATCTTGTTCTTTGTCAATACTTGGCAAATCTGTAATTAGGTGTTCAAAGCCTAATTGATTAAACAATGAAATAGCATCGGTATGAATAAAAGGAGGATTGGTGTATGAATAATTATGTGTTCTTTTGTCAATACTATTAGGAATAGTTCGAATGATTACTGCTTTGGCATCGGTGTTATCTAAAACACCTTCAAATAATGCGGCATTTATTACTTTGTCTCCCCAAAATTCTGAAGGTTTTACGGTTATTAACTTTGCTTTAATCAATAATGGCAAAGAAATATTGAGCATATTGACCGAAGTTTTGAGCACATGAAGGGCACATTCAGTATGAGTTCCAGATGCGTGGGCATAAAAGGACATTTTTTCACAATTAACACTCCCTCCTTTGTCCAAACTTCCGCAAAACTCAGGACTGTCATAGTATGAAAAGGCAGGACTTTCCAAATGATAACAATTAACATTTGTGTTTTTTTGTATAGGAATGGATAGGTCATAAAAGCGATTGCTATTCAGTTTTATCTCGTTTCCATTAAAAAGTAAAATCATTTCCATAGAAGAAGCGAAAATATATAAATAAAACATTTTTTTTATTAGATTTGAAATTTATTAATTGTGAATACCTATAAACTAAAGAAAATCATAAAAATCTCTTTGTTGATTATAGCCGTTATTATTGGCTTATTCTCTTTATTGTATTCCAATAACATGGTCAAAAAACTCTCAGAAGAAGAGCGAAAAAAAATCAAACTTTGGGCTTATGCTCAGCACATGATAACCAATGCTGAAACAGAGCAAGAGTTAAATATTTATCTAACCTTGGTAGAATCTAACAACACTATTCCTGTCATATTAAGTGATGGCAAAAATGTAATTAGTTTTAGAAATTTAGATTCAAATGCCATTAAAAGAGATGGTTATATAGAATCTTATTTTGAAGATATTAAAGAAAAAAACGAGCCAATTGAGGTTAATATTTCTCCCACAGAATTGCAATATGTTTATTTTGACGATTCCAGCACATTAAAACAACTAAAAACCTACCCTTATTACCAATTAGGCATTGTTGCTTTATTTATTGCAGTAAGTTATTTTGCTTTTAGCTACAGCAGAAAATCGGAACAAAACCAGGTTTGGGTTGGATTGGCAAAAGAAACAGCACATCAACTAGGCACCCCAATGAGTTCATTAATGGGTTGGGTTGATTTAATGGAGATTGACAAAACGTATGCCAATGAAGATTCATTTGAAGAAATGAGAAAAGATTTGGACAGACTTAAAGTCATTACAGATAGATTTTCAAAAATTGGTGCCGTTCCGATTTTATCAGAGACAAATATTGGAGAACAGTTAACAAAAGCAATACAATACATCCAAACTCGAAGTTCAGAACAAGTAATTTATCAATATGAAAATATAGACTTAAATTTATTTGCAGACATCAATGTTCCTTTATTTGATTGGGTTGTAGAAAATATTTGCAAAAATGCCATGGATGCAATGGAAGGAAGTGGCACAATTACTATCAATTGTTTTGCCAAAAACAAACACATTATTATTGACATTTCTGACAATGGCAAAGGCATTCCAAGTGGATTGCACAAAAGAATTTTCAAACCTGGCTTCACAACCAAAAAAAGAGGCTGGGGTTTGGGATTATCTTTAGTAAAAAGGATTATAGAAAATTACCACAAGGGACATATTTTTGTAAAGGAAAGTATTCCCTATAAAAAAACAACCTTTAGAATTATTTTAAAATCGAAAAACAATGCCTGAATTTATTCTTGTTAACCCACAAATAGCCCCTTATGTTGGGCACATCCAATTAAACAGACCCAAAGAACTTAATGCACTCAATTTAGAATTAATGCTTGAAATAAAACAAGCTTTAATCGATTTTGACCAAGACGACAACATCCGAGCTATTGTAATTAGTGGCAATGAAAGAGCTTTTGCTGCCGGTGCTGATATTAAACAAATGGCAGGAAGAAACGCCATTGACATGTTAAAAATTGACCAATTTACTACTTGGGACAGTATTAGAAAAACAAAAAAACCAATAATCGCAGCAGTAAGTGGGTTTGCATTAGGAGGTGGCTGCGAACTAGCCATGATTTGCGATATGATTATTGCCAGTGAAACCGCCCAATTTGGACAACCTGAAATTAGTATTGGTGTAATGCCGGGTGCAGGTGGCACGCAGCGACTTACTAGAATAGTGGGCAAAGCCAAAGCAATGGAATTGGTTCTTACCGGACAATTTATATCCGCAGAGGAAGCCAAAGCCTATGGATTGGTCAATAAAATTGTACCTGTAGAATTTTATTTAAGTGAAGCGGTAAAACTAGCAAGCACCATTGCCGAAAAATCTCCTATTGCTGTACAAATGGCAAAAGAAAGTGTATTAAAAGCCTACGAAATGCCTCTACAAGAAGCTTTATTCTTTGAAAGAAAAAACTTTTATATGTTGTTTGCCACAGAAGATCAAAAAGAAGGCATGCAAGCTTTTATTGAAAAAAGAAAAGCAACCTTTAAGGGTCAATAATCACAAAATTTAATTTAAGATTATACCTTTGACAATGAATGACTCTAAAGACCCGTTGCACGGCAAAACACTCGAACACATTGTCACATATTTGGTTGAGGATTTGGGCTGGGATGAACTGGGCGAACGGATTAAAATTAATTGCTTTAACAGTTCCCCAAGTATCAAATCGAGTTTAACGTTTTTAAGAAAAACCCCTTGGGCCAGAAAAAAAGTGGAAGTATTGTACGTGAGAAGATTGGGGAAAAGATAGTTATAGCGACACTATACTTAAAATACGTTTTGTCTTATTCAATTTCAAAGTGAAATAATGAGCAATAGTGCATTTTATCTTCTTCGTAATTTCTAATATATTAATTGAAGTTTTAAATTTGCCCTTTGAGGTTATTAGTTTCTTAGTTTGTATAGCTAACTAACATAAAAACCGCCCAAAGACGGTTTTTATACAAAGTGGAGAATATCGGATTCGAACCGATCACCTCTTCACTGCCAGCGAAGCGCTCTAGCCAAATGAGCTAATCCCCCAAACGAGTTTGCAATAATACATAAAATATGCAAACCTAGAAATTAAATTATGGTGTAATTAAAAATGGAGCAGTTCCATTGGTAATAATTACTTTTGAGTTAGGCGAATCCGACAACAGTTTAAAGGCCTCAATACTTTTTAACTTAATAATTTCAGGAGTTAAACCTTCTGATTGGATCTTTTGAGCATCTCTCTCCCCTTTTGCTTCAATAATTTTTATCTCAGCTTGTCGCTCTGCTTGCTGTTTTAAAAAATCCATTCTCATTGCATCTTGTTCAGCTTGTAATCTTTGTTCAATAGAAGTTGCTAAACCGGGAGGCAATTGGATACTTTTCATTAAAACAGATTCAATTACTATTCCTTGAGAAGTTAATATAGAACCCATTTTTTCTTTGATAGATTGTTCAATTTGAGAACGCATTCCAGAGTGCATATCTTTAGCATAAAACTGTGCACATACATCCGAAGCTGCAGACCTAAAAATACTTGAAATAATACCTTCATATTTTAACCCATAAGAGCTTATTACTTTTTGTACCATATTTTTATCCAATCTGTATAAAATTGAGATTTGAGATGTTACGCTTAAACCTTCTTTACTAGGTAAACTTAAAGACAATTCAATATTTTTGGTTTGAATGGAAGTTATAATCACTTTTGAAACAAAAGGATTATAAAAAACGGCTCCTTCAGTTGTGGCCTTTTTGGACATTTTACCAAACTTTTGTTTGATACCGACTTCCCCTGGACGGATAATAGCACAACTACTTAACATTAATAGTGCAAAAAACAGCAATGAAATTCTTTTTTTATTCATAATTTTAATAAACTTAACTTTAACAAAAATAATAAACATCTACAACACTTTATCATGCCTAATTGTAGGTTTCGACAAATGATAGATTTAAAATGATTAAAAAAAATACCCTAAATTTAGCTGATAAGAGGAAAGTGTTGCAGGCACGGATTCTCCAATCCTCTCGATTAAAGGCTTTTGAATGTTTACCGAAATCATCCATTGATTAACATAAGCGTCTATCGATATACTTGTTACAACCCGCTCTCCACCCGATTGCATTTTAATGGTATTGTAGTTTATGTCCTTTTGTAGATGAAAAACATGAAAACCTAACTGAGGCAATAGCTTTGTATTGGCTTTAATTGTGTGCCAATAAAAAGCTTGTAAAGAGGTTTGAAACACATTTCCCATTTTACAATCTAGTTCATTTGTTGAATTTAGGCTTATATTACTATTCCAATTTAGACCTATTTTATTTTTCCTAATGGACACCAAGCTATTTAAGAGAAAAGAGTAAGCTCCTGTACCCACCTGAAATCCAATAGGGTACATTGTTTTATCGACACTTCTTTGCTGGTATTTGCCAGTTGGTAACTTAATCCCTCCTCCAAGCCACCACATCAATTTTAAGTCACTATAACCAGAATCGACATTATTATAAATGGCATAGTTTATTTGGAATGACATATCTCCTACCCCATATATTTTTTGAGAATGTTCAACAAGTTCACGAATGTTTTTTCGAAAAGGGATATTAACAAAAGCTTGAATTTTGGAGTGAAGATAATACCTCATCCATATTTCTTCCGACCAATAAACATCCTTCAGAACTTGTTTTTCGCCTGTTTTATTTGCAATAGTTGGGGGATGCTTAAAAGCTTGGTAAGAGGAACGCATGCCTATTAAATTTTTGTTAAACATTGGCATCAAACCCGACATGTTATTCCCACTGATACTTCCGCCACAAATATCACATGCGAAAGAAACCTTATAAAACACAATAGAAATTAAGAATAAATAGACCTTCATGGTTCGGAAATATTAGATTGATTGATTAATTGATAATCGTTGAGGGTTTTAAGAAAAGCAATAATATCTTGCCTTTCTTTTGAATTGAGGACAATGGGGTTTATTAGTAAATAATCTAATGTTTTTGATTTTCTAATACCGCTATTGTAATGTAATATAACATCATCGAGAGTTCTAAATCTTCCGTCGTGCATGTATGGATAAGTAAGAGCCACGTTTCTTAAACTAGGCACTTTAAACAAACCTTCCTCTTTTTCAAGCAAAGTTATACTTACTCTCCCTTTGTCTATAAACACAGAATCTAGTCCATTATTTCTGAAAGTGAAATCTGTAAATAAAGGTTCTTGATGACACAAATTGCAATTGGTTTTAAACAGTTCGTATCCTAACTTTTCATTTTGAGTAAAAGTAGCTTTTCCTTGCTTCACATGGTCGTACTTAGATTCGAAAGAAGTAATGCTGCCCATAAATTGAGCCAAAGCAAAAAAGAGCATTTGATCGTCGATAATTGTTTTGTTAAATACTTTTTCAAACCTAGTAATGTAAGATTTATTTCTGTTAAGCTTTATTAATATGTTAGGAATATTATCATCCATTTCAAAATGATTTGTAATAGGCGCTAATGGCACTACTTCCAAATGGTTTACACCACCATCCCACATAAAATGGGGATGCCATGCCAAATTAAAAATGGGGGGGCTATTTCTAGAACCTACTCTACCACCTACCCCTACACTCACTTTCATATTATGGTCGGCAAATGCGTGAGCCTGTGAATGACTAGATCCACACGAAATGGCGCTATCGGAAGATAAAATGGGATCGTAGAACAACATTCGCCCAAGTTGAATTCCTTCTTGCGTTAACTTATTATTTTCAAACTTATGTACCGGACTGGGTATATAGTTAGGATAAAACAACCCAACAGAATTATTGGGTTGTTCTACCTCAGAAGTATAGCATGAAGAAAAGAAAAAGAGGACGAAAAAATCAAGATGACTTTTAACGCATTATTCATTTTTATCTAATTATGGGTGAATATGATCAAAGAAAATGCCATCATAAAAATCAATTGCAGCCTTTTTAGCCTCAACCCCAGGCATATGTATTTTATTCAAACTACTAACACTTGGATTGGTATGCCAAAAACGAGCTGGATTAGCTATAAAATGAATTTGTGGAGTTGCACTAGCACTTACATTAAGGAGCTCTCCCCCAAAATTAGTGTTTTTAACCGTTACTACATTAAATTCACCTTTAAAGCCTCCAAGGTGTAACACAAAATCTTCAGATGGTGAATTGGGCGACATCCCTTCTGCTTTAATCATAATATAACCACTGTTCCAACTCCAAAACATTCCGTTTATTGCAGACAAAACCCCTGTTTGAGCTCCAGAAACATTTCGAATGCTGTCTACTCCCATCGTGTATTTCATTTCAGTATATGTTCCTGTTGGCACATTTGAAACAGTTAAGACCATGGTATTTGGCAAATTTGCATCAACCAAATAATAACTATCTGGTTGAATCCACCATGTGCCATCAGACTTTTTTAATTGAATATTTGAAACATAGTATTTAAGTGTTGTAAAGTTAAGTGTATCCTTGGTTTTAGGCTGAATCATATCAACGCCCATGTAAAAAGGCACTAAATTCATTCCCCATTTGTGTTCAAACTCAATATTAACCTGTCCAGTTAAGTTTGAATTATCATCATTAGGAGCTTCGTCTTTTTTACATGACGCAAAAAAGAAGGATGTAAGTATTGTAAAAGCTACAATTAGCTTATTTAGAAAATTATTTTTCATTATTAATAGATTTATTTATTTAAGATAAGTTTGTTTATAGTGTTTCAACACAACCGATTGAATCATGTTGTGAGTTAAAGTTAAAAAAAAACAAACTAGGCTAATGGCGGCTTAAAAACCGAAGATAAATATCCACTTAATAAATCTTTATGTTCTTCTTGATTACCTGTCTCTGAAAAAAAATAGAAATATTTTTCACATTTGAAATTGGCAGGAACAAGAAAAGTTGAAATCTCATATTGAAGAATACTTTCTGGCAAACTTGAACTCTCATTTGATGATTCTGTCTGTGAAAGTTGTTGAGTTAAATAGCACTTCCCATTACATTCCAATTCAGGCTTATCTTTATTTATACAAAAAGCTGCTATAATATTTGTCTTGTTAATTTGATAATTAATTATAATTACTGATTTTAAGATAAAAGCAAAAGACAATGTAACAACCAACAATATTGAAATAAATGCCCTCATCAACTATTTACAAAAATAATACAATCTAATTAAACTTCAACATTTTCATCCCTGATAAGAATCAGTAAAAACAAACCAATAGCAAAAAACAACATTAATGACAATACAGAATATCTCATACTATCCACTTTGAATACAATTTGAATAATTTGCTCAATAAATCCAAAACTAAAAGTCCCAATAACGATTGCTACCTTTTCGGTAAGCTCATAAAAACTAAAATAGGATGCATTGTCCTTAGTATCGTTTGGAATAAGTTTTGCAAATGTACTTCTTGACAAGCTTTGAATACCTCCCATTACTAAACCAACAACAGATGCCAATAAATAAAAACCATTGACCCCATTCACATAATAGGCGCCAATGCATATTCCTATCCAAATTAAAACACTTACAATTAATGATTTTATATTCCCTATTTTTTGGGACAAAAAAGAAAATAAATAGGCCCCTCCTATTGCAATCAACTGTATCAATAAAATCGTTATTATTAAATTCTCTTTCGGCAATTTTAGTTCCTTAACACCAAACATAGACGCTACGTACATTACCGTTTGAACTCCCATACTATAAAAGAAAAAAGCCAATAAATAATGCTTCATTAATTTAAATTTCTTAATCTCAGAATACACTTTTTGTAATTCGTTATACCCTTTTTTTAAGGATAGCTTTTTTTCTTTTGTTTTAGAACTTGGGAGATAGTAAAAAGGGATTAGAGAAAACAACATCCACCAAACACCTACCGTAACAAATGACAACTGACTAGCTTTTTTCTCAAAATATGACTTTGCTAAAACAATAGCTTGATTATTTTCAAGTTGAGGATTTAATGACATTAGCTCCATTGCTTTTCCATCAACATTGTATAGTATTGAGGGGAACATAATTATCAATAAATTTAAAATTAGCAATATAACACCTCCAATATAACCCATCGAAAAACCTTTAGCACTTAATAAATCAAATCTATCTTCTGTGGCAATTTCAGGCAAAAAAGCATTATAAAACACAATACTACCTGCATAACCAACTGTACCCAAAACAAAAGCCAAAACCCCAATCCATATAGACTGAGAGTCAAAAAAATACATACCAAAGCAACTTACAGCACCAAGCAAAACAAACAGTTTCATGAAAAACTTTTTGTTACCCGAATGGTCTGCCATTCCACTTAAAATTGGGTTTATAAAAGCTATAATTAAAAAAGCTAATGACAAGCTATAACTAAACAGAACTGAACCTTCGATTGTGTGTCCAAAAATATCAACTCCATTCTTAGTTTGACTATTCCAATAAATTGGGAAAATAGCTGATGTAATGGTCAATGGGAAAACACTGTTAGCCCAATCGTACATACACCATGCATTTAGTACTTTTTTTTGATTTTTTTCAAAAACTAATGTTTCGTTATTGTTCATTTGTAATGGGGTGTCCTATTGAGCTTTATTTGTAGCAAAGATATATTTTGTTAGAATGTTTTAAAACATCAGTTTTGGAAATCTGACTAAATTCCTCCTCTAATAAACTTTCATATATTAAAACCCGATTAGAATCTGTTTCCATTACGTTTCTGAAATAACAACCGCCCTCCTTCAAAAGAATTTTAGCTTGATCGATATACTCTTTTTGAAAACAAAAATTAGGAATTTGATTATCCCAAAAAACATCATCAATGATTAAATCAAATGTATTAATATCTTCGTATAAATATTTAGTTAAATATTGGGCATCCCCATTGATTATCTCGACATTTGAATACTGACCAATATCAAAGTACTCTTTAGCAAATTCAATTATATCAGAATCTATTTCAATGGCTTTAAGTTGAAGTGTATTTCGACATTTACGATGAAGAATTTCAACACAACTTCCAGCACCTAATCCTAAAATTAAGACCTTGCTTGGATTGTTGTTTTTTAGGTATTTAGCAATCCCTTTTTGCATTACTTCATGCAAACTTCCGAAACTGTAATTTGCATTTGCGCTGTTTAACACCTTTCTACCGAACTCGTATGCAATTTCGTATTCCTGACCAAGCGATGTCGTTCCTTTCTTAATAGAATTAGGCAATATAAAACTTAATACTTTTTTCAATTTTTAAAATCAGAAATGATAGACAACACCAATACTAATTCCAACACTACTAAGTGTTTCGGTGTAAGTGAGCAAATCAGTTGGTGAATTTTTGTTAAAAGCGCGTGGTAAAAAGGATTCATTATTTTGAATTTCAATAACATCTTTTTTATATTGAAACTCTTTATTTGCACGATCTGGAATAAAATCAATTGTATTTAGATTATTATCAGCATAGTTTATCATGTTTTTGCTTTTTACCCTTTGATTTAAGACAGTTAAATTAGAACTAAGAGAAAATGACAATTTACTATTAATTCTCTTTTGATACTCGAGTCCACCGTGATAACCAATCGAAAGATAATTTCTGACTTTGTAAGATTTATAAACATACAAGAAACTATCTTTCATTGAATATTCCTCAACAATACGGTTATAAAAGGGGACAACAACACCAGAATAAGCATTAATTGTACAGTTTTTAAGCTTAAAACTATAGTTTAGTAATGCTTGAAACCTATGAGTCAAAATAGACTTAGAGACCGCTTCATATTGAAGGGTATTTCTGTAATTTTCAGAAACCAAAACTGTATTTCCTCTTAATGAATTCAACCCTAAAGAAATATACCAATTTGCGCTATCAGGAATAAAACTGAACATTAAAAGACTGTTGACTCCATTTCCTAAACTGT
This sequence comes from Bacteroidia bacterium, assembly GCA_044373665.1. Classification (GTDB taxonomy): domain Bacteria; phylum Bacteroidota; class Bacteroidia; order NS11-12g; family UBA955; genus JABMMZ01. Next base: position 10,649 of record JBIPNH010000025.1, on the reverse strand, counting down.
ATTTAACCTTATTACTTAAATCCACATCACTAGACAATTGTGGTCTAAATCCAAACTGATGACCAACTTGAAAAGACAGTTGATACTGTTGACCATACAAAAGTGTGGACATAAACAAGAAAAATATCAAACAGTAAGATGATTTCATGATAGTATTGCGAAACTAAACAAATAAATGGATTGAAACAATTTTGTTAATTAAATTTTAACAGAATAATCAATCATAATATTACTTTTGCAGTAAATGAAATTTGGCGTAGTAATATTCCCCGGCAGCAATTGTGACAGAGACTTAATTGATACTCTGAGTAAGTTATCAGATCAACCAGTTGAAGAATTATGGCATAAGGACACCGATTTAAAGGGTGTTGACTTTATCTTTCTTCCAGGAGGATTCAGTTATGGCGACTATTTAAGAAGTGGTGCTATTGCAAAACTTAGCCCTATAATGCAAAGTGTTAAAGAACATGCAGACAAGGGTGGTTATGTAATGGGAATATGCAATGGTTTTCAAATATTGTGTGAAAGTGGATTACTCCCAGGTGCTCTTTTAAGAAACGACCATCAAAAATTCCTCTGCAATAATGTTTATTTAAGACCAATTAATACTGAGTTAAAAATAACAAATAGTTTAGATTCTAACAAATCATACACTATACCTATTGCACATGGTGAGGGCAATTACTATGCAGATAAAGCTACGATAGAAGAAATAGAGGCAAACAATCAAGTAATATTCAGATACTGCGATATAAATGGCAATGTAACAAAAGAAAGCAATCCTAATGGCTCTCTAAACAACATTGCAGGCATTTGCAATAAGGGTAAGAATGTATTTGGCATGATGCCACATCCTGAAAGATGTTTTTCTGAATACTTATTTAACACAGATGGACAAGCAATATTTAATAGTATAATTAAATAACTAGTAAAATAAAGACATAAAAAAAGCCACTTTTAAAAGTGGCTTTTTTTATGTCTTTAAACTTATTAAGCTTCAGTAGAATCAGCTTGAGTTTCTGTAGTTTCAGTTTTATCTTCAACAACAGTATCAGTTGCAGCTTTTTTACCTCTTCTTGTTTTAGGTTTTGTAGATTTTTTCTTGCCAATACCATCAGTGAATTCGTTAAAATCAACCAATTCAATCATAGCTAATTCAGCATTGTCACCCATACGATTACCTAATTTAAGGATTCTAGTGTAACCTCCTGGTCTAGTTGCTACTTTTTCAGCAATCGTTCCAAAAAGTTCTTTGATAGAATCTTTATCTCTTAAATAAGCAAACACAGTTCTACGAGAGTGTGTTGTATCATTTTTAGATTTTGTAATCAAAGGTTCTGCATAAACTCTTAATGCTTTAGCTTTCGCTAAAGTTGTAGTAATACGTTTATTTTTAATAAGCGAAATGGTTAAATTGGCCATTAAAGCTCTTCTGTGGGAGGCGGTTCTTCCTAATTTATTTACTTTATTTCCGTGTCTCATCTTATACTATACAATTTATAATTATTAATCTTCAGATAAGTTATATTTTGAAACGTCCATTCCAAAATTTAAACCTTTATCTCTAACGAACTCTTCAAGTTCTGACAATGATTTTTTTCCAAAATTTCTAAATTTCAATAAATCATCAATATCATAACTTACTAACTCACCTAATGTTCTAATTTCAGCAGCTTTCAAGCAATTGTATGCTCTAACAGACAAATCTAAATCAGCAAGATTAGTTTTTAAAACTTTTCTCATGTGTAAGAAATTCTCATCTACTTCTTGAGTTGGTTTTTTAACTTGAGTATCCAACAAAATATTCTCATCACTAAACAATATAAAATGTTGAATAAGAATATTTGCAGCTTCTTTTAATGCACTTTCAGGGTGAATTGAACCATCAGTATGTAATTCAATAACTAACTTCTCATAATCCGTTTTTTGTTCAACCCTAAAGTCTTCAACAGAAAACTTTACGTTTTTAACAGGTGTGAAAATTGAGTCTATAGCAATTAGACCAATTGGCATATCTTTTGGTTTGTTTTCATCAGCAGGCACGTAACCTCTTCCTTTGTCTATAGTAATTTCTATATCCAAATTTACGAAAGGTTCCATGTTACATATAATAAGATCAGGATTTAATATTTCGAAAGAGTTTGTATATCTTCCAATATCACCTGCTAAAAATTGTTCTTTACCTTTTATGCTTAGGAATACTTTTTCTTGAGCATCAGATCCTGAAGTTTTCTTAAATCTAACTTGTTTTAAATTAAGGATAATTTCAGTTACATCTTCTACGACCCCTTTGATAGTTGAAAACTCATGATCAACGCCTTGTATTTTTAAAGAAGTTATTGCATATCCTTCTAATGATGACAATAAAATTCTTCTTAAGGAATTTCCTATTGTTACACCGTAACCTCTTTCAAGTGGGCTAAATTCAAACAGACCATAAAAGTCTGTATCTTTATGCATTATCACTCTCTCAGGTTTTTGAAACGCTAATATTGGCATGTTTTGTTATTATTATTGATTATTTAGAGTACAACTCTACGATTAATTGTTCTTTTATATTTTCAGGAATTTCAGCTCTATCAGGTAAATTTAAGAAAATACCAGACATCTCTTTGTCATTCCATTCTAACCAGCTAAAACGTTTTTTCCCGCCGTTCAAAGAATCAGTTACAGCTTCTAATGATTTAGATTTCTCTCTCACTGCTACTGTGTCACCTGGACGTAAAGAGTAAGAAGGAATATTAACTACTTCACCATTAACTAAAATATGTTTGTGAGACACTAATTGACGAGCTGCGCTTCTTGTAGGAGCGATACCTAGTCTGTATACTGTATTGTCTAATCTAGCTTCTAGAAACTTTAATAAGTTTTCACCAGTGATACCTCTTTTGGTTGCAGCTAATTTAAAAGTTTTAGCGAATTGACGTTCTAAAACACCATAAGTGTATTTAGCTTTTTGTTTTTCACTTAACTGTATAGCGTACTCAGATAATTTTTTTCTTTTACGAGAGTTACCGTGCATTCCAGGTGCATACGGTTTTTTATCTAAAGCCTTATCAGGACCAAAGATTGGTTCTTTGAATTTTCTAGCTATTTTGGATTTAGGACCTGTATATCTTGCCATTATTTCTTATTTATCTTAATTGTTTTATTAAATTCTTCTACGTTTTGGTGGTCTGCAGCCATTGTGTGGAAGTGGAGTACAGTCGTTTATAGACATAACCTCAAGACCAACTGTTGCTAAATTACGAATAGCTGAATCTCTACCAGAACCTGGACCTTTAACGAAAACATCTACTTTTCTTAAGCCTGCTTCGAAAGCAACTTTAGCGCAATCTTGACTTGCTAACTGAGCTGCATAGGGTGTGTTCTTTTTTGAACCTCTAAAACCCATTTTACCTGCAGATGACCATGAAATTACATCTCCATTAACGTTGGTAACGGAAACAATAATATTATTGAAAGATGCTTTAATGTGCACTTGACCAATTGGGTCAACTTTAACTTTCTTTTTATTTTTAGCTGTACTCATTTATTCTATTTAGTTACTTTTTTCTTGTTGGCAACTGTTTTACGTTTACCTTTTCTTGTTCTAGAGTTGTTTTTTGTACTTTGACCTCTTACAGGTAAACCTTTACGGTGACGAGTGCCTCTGTAACAACCGATATCCATTAAACGTTTAATGTTTAATTGAACCTCAGATCTTAATTCACCTTCTGTTTTGAAAGATGATGAAATAATATTACGAATTGACGTTAATTCATCATCATTCCACTCAGCCACTTTTTTATCTAAATCGATATTAGCGTCAATAAGAATTTTTGATGCTCTACTAGAGCCAATTCCATAGATGTAAGTTAAACCAATTACACCTCTTTTGTTTTTAGGTAAATCTATACCAGCTATTCTTGCCATTTTTTATCCTTGTCTTTGTTTAAACTTTGGGGTCTTTTTGTTTATAACGAAAAGTTTTCCTTTTCTTTTAACTAATTTACAGTCTGCACTGCGCTTTTTTACTGAAGTTCTTACTTTCATAATATTATTTATTTGTATCTATACGAAATTCTTCCTCTTGTTAAATCATAGGGACTCATCTCCACTTGAACTCTGTCACCTGGTAAAACACGAATGTATTTCATTCTCATTTTACCCGATATAGTTGCAATGATTTCGTGCCCATTTTCTAACTTTACCCTAAACATAGCATTTGACAATGCCTCTGATATAGTACCATCTTGTTTTATCGAGTCTTGTTTTGCCATTTTATATTATTAGGGGTGCAAAGGTAACATTTATTTTTTAATTATCAAATAGATTGTGAATTCAATCCCGATCTTCCACTTATTCTTCCCGACTTCATCAATCCATCATATTTTCTCATTAATAAATGACTTTCTATTTGTTGTAATGTATCTAATACAACACCTACCATAATCAACAATGAGGTACCTCCGTAGAATTGAGCGAAACTCTGACTTACTCCGAAGATCATTGCAAAGGCTGGTAAAATAGCTATTAAAGCTAAAAACAATGCCCCTGGTAGTGTAATCCTTGACATAACCTCATCTAAATAATCACTGGTAGATTTACCTGGTTTGATCCCAGGAATAAAACCACCACTTTTCTTCATATCATCGGCCATTTGGTTAGGATTGACTGTTATTGCTGTATAAAAATAGGTAAATGTTATTATTAATACCGCGAATAAGAAGTTGTATGCAAAGGAACTTATGTCACTTAGTGAGGTTAACAATGTGCTTGGATTTTCCATCGACTGTGCCAATGTTGGGGGTAAAAACATTAATGCTTGTGCAAAAATGATAGGCATTACACCAGCTGCGTTCACTTTTAATGGAATGTAATTACGAGCGCCTCCTGAAAGTTTATTACCTTCAATTCGTTTGGCATAATTTACAGTTACTCTTCGTGTTCCTTGTATTAAAAGGATTGTAGCTATAATTACTCCTAACCACAATACAATTTCTATAATGAACAATGGTAAACCACCTTTAGCAAATTTTTGGTCTAATTCAAAACCTAAAGCCTCTGGCAATCTGTCTACGATACCAACCATAATAATAAGTGATATACCATTACCTAAACCTTTATCGGTAATTTTTTCACCTAACCACATGGTAAACATTGTACCTGCAACTAACATTATTACGTTAGTTACCATGAAAAACAATTCCGACATTTGTTCAGGTTGTGTTTTAAATAACAACGCTGCCCAATTGTCTTGTTTTGATGTGATATTATTCAAATAAGCTACTGCTTGAACTGCTGTTATAGCAATTGTTAAGTATCGTGTGTACTGATTTATTTTACGACGTCCATCTTCACCTTCTTTCTGAAGTCTTTGAAAGGATGGAACTGCAATTGTTAATAATTGAATTACAATTGACGCTGAGATATAAGGCATAATACCTAAGGCAAGGATTGCTCCTCTTCCAAATGCACCACCAGCAAAAACATTCACCAAACCCAAGATACCTTCAGTTTGACTTTGTAATGCTCCCATTAATACATTACCATCTATTCCAGGTAATATAATAAAGGTACCTACTCTATAAATCAAAAGAAACAATAAAGTATTTTTGATTTTTGTTCTTAAATCATCAATACTCCAAATTTCTTTAATACGTTGAATAAATTTCTTCATTCTAAAATTATTTTGTTATAACGTTAGCTGATCCGCCTTTATCTTCTATAGCCTTTTTAGCCGTAGCTGAAAAACCATTAGCATGAATATCTAATTTAGTTTTAACTTCACCACGACCTAAAATTTTGAATAATTCGTTTTTGGAAACTAAATTATTTTCAACTAGAATCTCTTTAGAAATCAAACTTACATTTAATTTTTCCGCTAGTGATTGAATTACATCAATATTGATTGACGTGTATTCAACTCTATTAAAGTTTTTGAAGCCACCTTTTGGAATACGTCTTTGAAGTGGCATTTGACCACCTTCAAAACCTTTTTTACGAGAATATCCACTTCTACTTTGAGCTCCTTTATGACCTCTTGTAGATGTTCCTCCTCTTCCAGAACCTTGACCTCTACCAATTCTTTTCTCTTTTTTTACTGAACCTTCTGCAGGTTTTAAAATACTTAAATCCATCTTAAATGTTTTCTACTTTTATTAAATGGTTAACTTTTCTTACGATTCCTTTGATTTGTGGGGTTAATTCCAACTCATTAAAGCTGTTTATTTTTTTTAAACCCAAAGCAGTCATGCAACGTTCAACTCTATCTGATTGACCAATTGTGCTGCGTAATTTGGTTACTCTTATTTTTGCCATTTTATTACCCGTTAAATACTTGCTTTAAATTAATATTTCTTTGTTTTGAGATGGTGTATGGATCTCTAAGTTTAATCAAAGCATCTAAAGTTGCTTTAACAACATTATGAGGATTTGATGAACCTTTAGATTTTGCTAATACATCATGTATACCAGCACTTTCTAATACAGCACGCATAGCACCACCTGCTATTACTCCTGTTCCACTTGATGCAGGTTTAATGAAAACGTTACCGCCTCCAAATTTACCAATTTGCTCGTGTGGTATAGTACCATTAAGTACAGGAACTTTAACTAAATTCTTTTTTGCATCTTCTATAGCTTTTTGTATTGCATCGGTTACTTCACCAGCTTTTCCTAAGCCGTGACCTACAATACCATTACCATCTCCAACAACAACTATAGCTGTAAAGGTAAAAGTTCTACCACCTTTGGTAACTTTTGCAACCCTGTTTACACCTACAACTCTTTCTTTAAGTTCTAATTCTGACTGCTTTACGCGTTTTATATTGCTATTTGTCATTTTATTGTTTTTTAAAACTGTAATCCTCCTTCTCTAGCAGATTCTGCTAAACTTTTTACACGTCCGTGGTATAAAAATCCGTTTCTATCAAAAACTACACTACTAACACCTAATTCAATTGCTTTTGCAGCAATACGTTTTCCAACTTCACCAGCTTTAGCTGTTTTGTTATCTTTTGAATTCACGATGTCCTTTTCTGCACTTGATGAAGCACATAGAGTTTTATTGTTTATATCTATAATTTGTGCATAGATTTCAGAATTACTTCTAAAAACTACAAGTCTTGGACGACTAGCAGAGGGAACAATACTTCCAGTTACTCTACGTTTTATTTTTAATCGTCTTTGGTTTCTTACGTTACTCATTTCTCAAAAATTTATTATTTTTTAGATGCCGATTTACCAGCTTTTCTTCTTAGTTGTTCGTTTGTGAATTTAATACCTTTTCCTTTGTATGGTTCAGGTTTGCGGAATCCTCTAATTTTGGCAGCAACTTGACCCAACAATTGTTTGTCAACTGATTCCATAATTATTGTAGGATTTTTTCCTTTTTCCGTTACCGTTGTTAGATTGATTTCCTTAGGTATTTCTAACATTATACGGTGAGAATATCCAACTGATAAATCTAAAACTTGACCAACATTAGACGCTTTGTAACCAACACCAACTAATTCTTGTTGTGTTTTGTGACCTTCTGTTACACCTTTAACATTGTTATTAATTAAAGATCTGTATAAACCATGTAATGCTTTATTTTGTTTTTCATCGTTTGGACGTATAACAACTAATTTATCTTCGGTTATCTCGATAGAAAAATTAGGTTTTAACGGCTGATGTAATTCGCCTTTTGGTCCTTTTACAACTACAACATTATCAGCTGTTAGTTTTATTTCAACCCCTTTTGGTATTTGAATTTGTGCTTTACCTATTCTTGACATTGTACTATAAAATTATAAAATTAAGAAATGTAACATAAAACTTCACCACCTACGTTGTTAGCTTTTGCTTCCTTGTCTGTTATTACACCCATAGATGTAGACAAAATAGCAATACCTAAACCGTTAATAACTCTTGGTAAGTTATTGGCTGGCACATACTTTCTTAAACCTGGTTTACTCACTCTTTTTAATTCTCTGATAGCTGGAATTTTGGTAAGTGGATCGTACTTTAATGCAAGTTTAATCACACCTTGTTTGTTCTCAGTTTCTTCGAATTTATAATTAAGAATATATCCTTTCTCGAATAATACTTTGGTCATTGCCTTTTTGATATTTGAGGCTGGAATCTCTACAATTCTATGTTTTGCTTGTAGAGCATTTCTTAATCTTGTTAAATAATCTGCTATTGGATCAGTCATGTTTTTTTATATTTATTTTACCAACTTGATTTTGTTACACCAGGTATTTTACCAGCAGAAGCTAATTCTCTGAATTGGTTTCTACACAAACCGAAGATCTTCATGTATCCTCTTGGTTTACCTGTTAATTTACATCTATTTCTAAGTCTAACTTTTGAAGAACTTCTAGGCAATTTTTGAAGACCGATGAAATCACCATCTTCTTTTAATTGTTTGCGTTTCTCTGCGTATTTCGCAACCAATTTCTCCTTTTTAAGTTCTCTCGCTTTTATTGCTTCTCTTGCCATTTTGCTGTTGTTTTATTTTTTAAATGGTAATCCAAATGATTTTAACATTTCTAAACATTCTTCATCTGTTTTTGCAGTTGTTACAAATGTTATATCCATACCAGTGATTCTATTTGTTTTGTCAATGTCTATCTCTGGGAAAATAATTTGCTCAGTAATACCCATTGTAAAGTTACCTCTACCATCAAAACCTCTTAGTTCTAATCCTTGAAAATCTCTAACCCTTGGTAAAGCAATTGAAATTAAACGTTCCATAAACTCATACATTTTTTCTTTTCTTAATGTAACACGAGCACCAATTGGCATTTTTGAACGTAATTTGAAATTACTAATATCTTTCTTTGAAAAAGTAGCTTGCGCTTTTTGACCAGAAATTTTTGTCATCTCTTCCACAGCATAGTCAATTAATTTTTTATCATTAACTGCTTCTCCTATACCTTGGTTAAGACATATTTTTGTGATTTTAGGTATTTCCATTACATTGCTGTATGCAAATTTCTCTTGCATAAAAGGAACTACCGTTTCTGTATATTTTTTATATAAATTAGGTGTATTTGACATCTTTTATTAATTAACTTATAAATTCTCCAGTTTTAACTGAATAACGTTGTAATTTACCTTTTTCATTAGACTTTCTTCCAACTCTAGTCGCTTGTCCATTCTCAATAACCATTAGGTTTGAAATATGAATTGTCGCTTCTTTTTTAATGATACCACCTTCAGGTGATGATGCACTTGGTTTAGTGTGTCTTGAAATAATATTTAAACCTTCAACTAATGCTCTGTAGGTTTTTGGGTATACTCTTAATACTTTTCCTGTATTTTTACCGTCCACAATTTTACCTGAGATTAATTTTACTAAATCTCCTTTTTTGATGTGAATTTTAGACGTTTTGTGTGATTGAATACTTGCTTTCATTTTAATTATTATAATACTTCTGGAGCTAATGAAACGATCTTCATAAATTGTTTATCTCTTAATTCTCTTGCTACTGGGCCAAAGATACGTGTACCTCTAGGCTCATCAGAGTTGTTAAGTAATACGCAAGAATTCTCATCAAAACGTATATAAGAACCATCTGGTCTTTTAACTTCTTTTTTCACTCTAACAACAACAGCTTTAGAAACTGTACCTGCTTTTACACCACCTGATGGGATTGCTGATTTAATAGAAACTACTATTTTGTCACCAACCGAAGCATAACGTCTTTTTGTTCCACCAAGAACTCTGATACACAGTACTTCTTTTGCACCGCTATTATCAGCAACTTTTAAACGACTTTCTGTTTGTATCATTATTTTGCCTTTTCAATTATTTCTACTAATCTCCAACACTTTAATTTACTTAAAGGTCGAGTTTCCATTATTTTTACAATATCATTTACTGCACATTCGTTTTTCTCGTCATGGGCGTAAAACTTTTTTGTTTTTGAAAAGTATTTACCATATTTAGGATGTTTTACTTTTGTTTCTAGTGCAACAACAATAGACTTATCCATACCATTACTAGTTACTTTCCCAACAATTTCTTTTCTTGAATTTCTCATATTTTCCATCATATTATTCGCCTTTTTCAACTGCTTTTAATTCATTATCAATTCTTCTAGAATTAATTTCTGTAAGCAATCTTGCGATGTCTTTTTTTAATTCTTTTAATTTATGCGGTTGTTCAATTCTAGCAACTGCATTGTTAAACTTTGTTTTTGTTAGTTTAACTCTATCTTCTTTATATCTCGCAACTAATTCGCTAGTTGGAAGATCTTTATAATCCCTGTTTTTCATTATTCTGTGTAATCGGGTTTAACGATAAATTTTGTTGATACTGGTAATTTTTGAGCGGCTAAGTACATTCCTCTTTCAGCTACTTCTAATGGTACACCTGTTACCTCAAACATAATTGTTCCTGGTTTAACAATAGCAACCCAATATTCTGGAGCTCCTTTACCTTTACCCATACGTACTTCAGCTGGTTTTTTGGTGATAGGTTTGTCTGGGAATATTCTTATCCATACTTGACCTTCTCTTTTCATGTATCTTGTTAAAGCAACCCTTGCAGACTCAATTTGTCTTGCAGTAATCCAAGATTGCTCCATACTTTTTAATCCGAAGGTACCAAAACTAAGTCTATGACCTCTTGTTGCCATACCTTTAATTTTGCCTTTATGCTGTTTTCTGAACTT
>JBIPNH010000119.1:0-6906 GCA_044373665.1 Bacteroidia bacterium | reverse complement strand
TTAAAAGTAATGCGCGATCCAAAGGTTAACAATTTACTACACATTAATCCCGGAGCAGCAGGCAGACATGGCTTTCACATTATGCGAACAATGATAAAATTCGAAATCCATGAAAGCAAGATACAAAATGTAGCTGTTATAGAATTAGGAAAAAGAACGGCAGGAATTTTGCCTGAACAATAAAAACACAAAAATAAAGTTTAAAAAAGTAATCAATGAATCAAATCAAACTATCATTAACCCTAATCAGTTTATTTTTTATAAGCGCATGTGCGGTGGCACAGAAAGAAAAAAAAGAAAGTCCTGCTGCTAAAATATCTGAAGAAGCTTATAGACTATACAAAGAAGAAGATTATATAAAAGCGGTAGAAGTAATAAACAAAGCACTTAAAAAAGACAGTACTTATATTATTGCTTGGGAATACAAGGCTGAATTTGAAATGAAAAAAGGGGATCAATTACAATCTATTTATGCTTGCAAAAAGCTAATTGACATAGAACCTGAAAATTATTACCATTATTTCCGATTGGGGCATGCCTATAAAAACAACATGAACTATGTTGAATCAAAAGAAATGTTCGAGAAATACTTAAAAAGTCCTAAAAAATTGGACCCAAGAAGAATTGCAGTAGTCAACAAAGAGATAGCCAATTTAAAAAAATGCGAATTACTAGTTCAGAACAAAGTTCCTTTTAACCCAATCAATATGGGACCGAGTGTAAACAGTTACGAAAACGAATATTTCCCAGGTAGCACCATTGATGGTTTTAATTTTTACTACACCCGTTTAGTAACTAGCGGAAAATTTCCTCATGAAGACTTTTATCTTTCAAAAGCCATTAACGACAGCATTTATCAACCTTCCATTCCATTGCCACCACCGGTTAATACCTATAACAATGAAGGAACTATCTCCGTAACAGCAGACGGTAAGTTTATCTTTTTTACAGCTTGTGACAGAAAGGACCCTATGGGAATGCCAATGGGTAAAGGGAGTTGCGATTTGTATTACGCCAAATACAATGATGGCAAATGGGGCACCCCTACCAACTTAGATGCACCAATTAACACACCCGAATGGGAATCTCAACCCAGTATAAGTCCCGATGGAATGACCATATACTTTGCAAGCAACAGAGCAGGAGGATATGGAGGAAGTGATATTTATGCTTCAACATTTAAAGACGGAAGATTTCAACCACCAATCAATTTAGGCAGCAGCATTAATACTTCGGGCGAGGAACAATCACCATACATAGCTTTCGACAATCAAACTTTATATTTCAGTTCAGACGGACACCCGGGAATGGGCAATAAAGACATATTCATGAGTAAAAAAGACGAAAATGGAAGATTTTCAGAAGCTCAAAACATTGGTTACCCCATCAATTCTGGGGGTGAAGAAATCGGACTAATCGTTGACCGTTTGGGTCGATACGGCTACATGAGCTCCAATAGACCGGGCGGATTAGGGGGATTAGATATTTATAAATTCGAGATACACGAAGGCATGAAACCGGAACCTGTCAATTTTGTAAAAGGGATTGTTTATGACGCTATTACAAAAGAAAAAATTGGCGCTAAAGTCGAGTTATTTGACTTAGAAACAGGATTGCTAGTAAATTCAATTATAAGCAATAAAAATACAGGAGAGTTTTTGGTAATCTTAAAAAACAAGAAAAACTACATGTTGAATGTGGACCAAACCAATTATTTGTTTTACACAGATAATTTCTCATTAAAAGAGACCAAAAACTTGGAACCATACAATATTGAAGTTGCATTAAAAAAACCTGCAAAAGACATTGAAGTTAAGTTGGCAAATGTGTTTTTTGACACGGATAAATTTGACATTAAAGACGAGTCAAAACTTGAGTTAGACAAATTGGTTTTATTGCTCAAAAAATTCCCATTCATGAAAATTGAAATTGGCGGACACACTGACAATACAGGGGATAAATTAAAGAATAAGACCTTGTCTCAAAACAGAGCAAAAAGTGTAAAAGACTATTTAATAGCTAAAGGAATAGAACCTACAAGACTTAGTGCTATTGGCTATGGAGACAGCAAACCTATAAGCGACAACAACACAGTTGAAGGTCGTTCAGAAAACAGAAGAACCGTGTTTAAAATTACGAGTTTTGAATAATTAAAAACCTGTGAAATTGTGCGGCGTTATTTGATTTAACCTTTCTTTGACTGCTTCATCAATTTCAAGAGATTGAATAAAGTCTTTAATTTCTTTTTCACCGATATGAGTATTGGTTCTTGTCAGTGATTTAAGCGCTTCGTAAGGATTTGGGTATGCTATACTTCTTAGAACCGTTTGAATAGCTTCCGCAACAACAGCCCAATTATTATCTAAATCCTGACGGATTGCACTTTCGTTGATGATTAACTTGTCCAAACCTTTTTGTAAACTACTAAAAGCGATAAGGCAATGCGCAAAAGGAACGCCAATATTTCTAAGCACTGTAGAATCGGTCAAATCCCTTTGTAGGCGAGAAATAGGCAATTTGGCTGCTAGATGTTCAAAAATGGCATTAGCTATTCCTAAATTTCCTTCAGCATTTTCAAAATCGATTGGATTTACTTTGTGAGGCATGGCACTACTACCAATTTCACCTTCCTTTAATTTTTGTTTAAAATAATCCATTGAAATATATTGCCACACATCTCTAGAAAGGTCAATAAGTATTGTATCTATTCTTTTAAAGGCATCAAACAAGGCCGCTAAATTGTCATAATGTTCAATTTGAGTCGTTGGGAAACTTCTGTTTAATCCTAGCACATCGTTTACAAATGAGTGACCAAATGCATGCCAATCGGTTTGAGGAAAAGCAATATAATGGGCATTTAAATTCCCCGTGGCGCCACCAAATTTGGCTGAAAAAGGAATTGCATTAAGTTGTTTAATTTGTTCTTTCAAACGCACCACAAACACATTCAATTCTTTACCAAGCTTAGTCGGACTTGCCGCTTGACCATGGGTTTTTGCCAACATCGGAATGTCTTTGTAGCTTACTACATGTTTTTCGAGAGTATCAACAAAGGCGTTTAATTGAGGAAGGATTTCATTTTCTAATGCCTCTTTTAAACTAAGAGGAATTGCGGTATTATTAATATCTTGACTTGTTAGTCCGAAGTGCACCCATTCTTTAAAGGCCGACAATCCCAATAATTCAATTTGACTTTTAAGGAAATACTCAACCGCTTTAACATCGTGGTTCGTTGTTTTTTCAATGTTTTTAATTTCAAGCGCATTTTCCTCAGTAAAGTTTAAGTAGATATTTCTGAGGCTATCAATTTGGGTTGAATTAAACAAAGGTTTAAACGCCGAAATTGGAGAAGCATTCAAGAAAATGAGATATTCCACTTCCACTTGAACACGGTATTTAATAAGGCCAAATTCTGAGAAATAGGGCGCTAAACTTTGGATTTTAGATCTATAACGGCCATCAATTGGGCTTACTGCGGACAATTCATTCAATAACATTGGAGCAAAAATAAAGATTTAAATTAAATTTATCCTTAAAATAGAATGTTTATCGAAATAAAAGAAATTAGTAGATTAGATAGTGAATTTTTGTAAATTAATTAAAAGAATAACATCAATGAAATCCTTTTTAAAATATACACTAGCAACTATTTTTGGGGTATTTATCTCCTTTATTTTCATAGGAGTTCTCTTGTTTTTTACGCTATTAGGTTTAATCAATTCAGGAACAGAAGGCAAAGTAAGTGTTAAATCAAACTCTGTTTTGGAACTGAATTTAGACTATGAAATTCAAGAACGAGGCAGTCAGGCATTTTTAAGTTTACTAAACCCTGAAATGGGCGAATCATTCTTAGGATTAGACAATCTTTTAGAAATAATTAACAGAGCTAAAAACGACCCAAAAATCAAAGGCATTTACCTAAAAACGAATTTAAACAACAGTGGTTATGCAACACTTTCTGAGGTTAGAAATGCTTTAAAAGATTTTAAATCAAAAGGGAAGTTTATTTATGCAATGGCACCTTACTATGATGAGAAAAATTATTATTTAGCATCAATAGCAGATTCGGTTTTTATCGAAAAAACAGGGAATATTTTACTTAATGGATTGTCTGCAAATGTAATGTTTTACAAAGGTGCTTTTGAAAAACTAGGCATAGAGATGCAGTATGTTAAAGTTGGGGCTTACAAAGGCGCCATTGAATCATTTACTAGAGAAGAATTAAGTCCAGAAAACAGAGAACAAATCTCGCTTTATATCCATCAATTGTATCACAATTTAATTGCTGAAATTGGAGAGTCAAGACAAGTAGATACACATCAACTTAGAATGGCTATTGACCAATTCACTATTCAATCGCCCAAAGATGCATTTAATTTCGGATTAATTGACGGCTTAACCTATCAGGATGATATACACAATAAAATAAGAAAAGCGATAGGCAGCAAAGACTCTAAAAACAAACATTACATTAAAGCAAGTTCATATCTTAACAGTGGAGAGTCAGAAAAAAACACATCGAGCGACAAAATTGCAGTCGTGTATGCGGTAGGTGAAATTGTAGATGGACAAGGCAACAACAATTCCATAGGCAGCACCTCATTGGCCAAAGTGATTATTAAAGCCCGTGAAGACAAAGACATTAAAGCCATCGTATTAAGAGTCAATTCTCCGGGAGGAAGTGCGTTGGCAAGCGATATTATTACCCGAGAAATAGCATTGTGTAAAGGCAAAAAGCCAATTATTGTCTCCATGGGAGATGTGGCAGCAAGTGGCGGTTATTATATAAGCTGTTTGGCTGATACAATATTAGCAAGTTCAAACTCCTTAACAGGTTCAATTGGGGTTTTTGGACTATTCCCTAACATGCAAAAATTATTCAACGAAAAACTTGGATTGACAATAGAGAGTGTAAAAACGGGGCAATATTCAGATTTCGGCAGAGTAGACAAACCATTGAGCGACGGAGAACGAATGTATTTGCAACAAATGGTCAACAGAATTTATGACGACTTTACGACTATAGTTGAAAAAGGCAGAGGTATAGACAGTGCTGAACTTGAAAAATATGCACAAGGTCATGTTTGGATTGCGAAACACGCTATGGAAAGAGGCTTAGTTGACCGTATTGGAGGCATCAATGATGCTATCAAAATGGCTGCTAAAATGGCCAATTTAAAAACCTATAAAATGGTCAGTTTTCCTCAAATTGAAGACCCTATTACGCAACTATTTAATCAAGGTGGCAATGAAATGATAAACAAAAAAATAGCACAAGATTTGGGCATTTTTCACCATTACTACCAATCTTTATTAAGCGGCATACAGTCACAAGGATTTCAAACACGACTTCCTTATGAATTATTTATTCATTAATTTTACTAATTTTACCCCCTATTTACAATAACATTAACATGACAAGAATTCTCATTATTATCGCCTTATTTGTAGGCATTACCTTAAACGCACAAAACTATCCTAAAGATTGGCATTTAAAATCTTCGGCTCAAGATACCACTTTGGGGATTGACCTAGAAAACGCTATTAAAAACAACCCTAAACCTGCAAATGCAAAGACTGTAATAGTTGCAGTTATTGACGATGGTATCGATATTCAACATGAAGATTTGAAAAACAATATTTGGGTGAATAAAAAAGAAATCCCAGGAAACTCTGTTGATGATGACTTAAATGGTTATGTAGATGATATCAATGGTTGGGATTTTATTGGTGGTTCTGAAAAAGATGTTGAATACGACAATTTAGAATTGACAAGATTATTGCGTGACTACCAAAAAAAGTTTGGCACTAAAACCAAGAAAGACATTAGCAAAAGTGAAAAGGCTGAATTTGCAAGATTCAAAGAATTAGAAAAAATACACGCTAAAAAATATGCAGAAACTGAATCTTATTATAACACCTACAAAAACGTTAAATCCTATTTAGATGCTTTAAAAATGGAATTGGGCAGTACCGATGTAAGTTTTGAAAAATTAGAAAAATTTGAACCTACAAAAAATGAATCTAAAATTGGCAGAAACATTGTATTGAGCACTGCTGCAAAACAAAACTTTTCTATTTCAAGAGTATTTAAAGAATTTGATGACATCCACAACTATTATTATTCAGTCTATCAATACCATTTAAATTTAAAATACGATCCTAGATATATTGTAGGTGACGATTATACCAATACTAGCAACAAATCATACGGCAACAATGAAGTAAAAGGACCGGATGGCGAGCACGGTTCGCATGTTGGTGGTATTATAGGAGCAATTAGAAACAACAATATCGGTATGAATGGCGTTGTTACAGATGTACAAATAATGGTTATTAGAGTTGTTCCAAATGGCGATGAGCGCGACAAAGACGTTGCAAATGCCATTCGATATGCGGTAGACAATGGTGCTAAAGTAATTAACATGAGTTTCGGAAAGGCTTATTCATTTAACAAAACAATAGTAGATGATGCTGTAAAATATGCAGAGAGTAAAGACGTTTTATTAATACATGCAGCAGGCAACGATTCTAAAAACATCGACAAAGAATCCAACTACCCTACCCCATTTTATGCAGATGGCAAAAGATGTAGCACTTGGATAGAAGTTGGCGCAAGCGACAGAGACCAACAACCTGCCGAATTTTCAAATTTTGGCTCAAAAACAGTGAATGTATTCGCACCAGGAGTGGAAATATACAGCACAGTTCCTAACAACAAATACGAATCATTAAGTGGAACAAGTATGGCAAGTCCTGTAACTGCAGGATTGGCTGGATTAATTCGTTCTTACTACCCTAACCTAACAGCAGCACAAGTAAAAGCTGTTATAGAAAACTCCTCTATCAAACCAACTCAAAAAGTAACCATTCCGGGTTCAAAGAAAAAAACCAAATACAAAAAAC
>JBIPNH010000024.1:0-24175 GCA_044373665.1 Bacteroidia bacterium | reverse complement strand
AGTCCTGTCCCCGCAACTAATTAATCCTCACTTTTTGTGAGGATTTTTAATTTACAATATGTTTACAGTTTACGTTTTATATTCTAAATCATTCAATAGGCACTACACTGGCTATACTTCCAACTTAGAAGCTAGAATTGAATCTCATAATGTCTTATCTAACAAAGGTTACACTTTTAAATATAGACCTTGGGTAATTCTATTCACAAAAGATTTTAATAATAAATCAGAGGCGATGGAATATGAAAAATGGTTGAAATCTGGTGTCGGAAGAACTTATATAAACGAGTTTCCTCATTAATTTATCTTTGGGCTCTTATCCGCCAAAGGCGGACGCAGGTTCGAACCGCAGCGAAGCGAAGTTCGACGAAGTCAGTCTTGTCCCCGCAACCAATTTGAAAAAGTGCGAAAATATTAACTAAATGTAAAAATCCCTTTCAATCTTTTTTCAAAAAACAAATAAACTAAGTGACTTAATAAACATTACTATTTTATTGCTTTAATCAAATTTATGAAATAAAAACTCTTCCTTTTTATATCCATAAGTTGCGAATTTGCTATACAAAACTTTAATTTATAATAGATTTGAATCTATTATATTTACATTTGCTAGGCAAATTGTATCTGCCTCAATGAATTTCAAAACTATTATTTCGCTTAACCTCTTTATTTTACTTTTTACTTTTAATTCTAACGCACAACTATGGAAATGCAAGAAGAAAAAGAATGTAAAAACAGAAATATCAGAAAACTCAAATCAAGATTTTTCACAGAACTTCAAAGTTGTGAAAAACAAATACGAACAAAAGTTTGCCGAGATTGATTCTCTGATTGATTTTATCAGACCATTGAGTTCAATGGAAAAATCAATGGAAAAATTGAAAGTTCATTAAGATTATCTAAAAGCTCAACATTTAAATACGACTAAGATCCACTTTTCAAAAGGAATATTGATTTTGACGTTAGAGTTGAAAAATTTTTATCCAAAAAGCGATAATCATATAATTTCTTTTTAGAGAGCCTATAACTGTATTGTTTCTCAATATTATTTTTATTATTTAACCCCTTTTCCTATCAATTAAAGGTTCCATTATTGGGGAGATAAGATAGAGCATAAATGCGATAGGTATAGACAGCCAATTAACAAAAAAGAAGGAAATAACAGCAACTACAAAAATGATTAAAAGCCAAAGGTAAGATTGACCTTTCTTAAATTTTAAAGCTGGTAATTTCAATTCACTAACTAATAAATAGGAAACCACTAAACAATAAATAATGAAACCAATTTCATTTGAAAAAATGAAATCTTTAATGGGGTGGTCGATAAATATCCAAGAGATTGTGAGCATTGCGTTGAATGGCGTAGGCACACCAATAAACGAGTTTGTTTGTCGAGTATCAATATTGAATTTTGCCAATCTGTAGGCTGACATTAACGCAACTAAAACAAAACTATAAGCCAAATATGGATGTTCAAACGACACTAAAGCATTCAAAATTAGGGCAGGTGCTAAACCAAAAGTCACCATATCTGCCAATGAGTCTAATTGTTTTCCTAACGCGCCATCAACTTTTAATAATCGGGCTACAAAACCATCAAAAAAGTCGAGAAAAGCAGCAAGAATTATTAAAAAAGCGGCCATTTCAAGTTCAAATTTGAAAATAGAAATGATAGCAAACAAGCCACAAGTTAAATTACCAAGGGTTATTGAATTAGGGATTTGTTTTTTTATATTCGCCATGAACATTATGCAAACCTAAAGTTTTTATATGGAATTACATTAATTTTTTTCAAACATTGAATATTGGTTTTTGAAAACTATTTTCATTTTAACATTGTTAAGGTTTAGGTTTTAATTTATATTTGCCAAAAAATAAAAAACGATGCCATATTTATTTACATCAGAATCCGTATCAGAGGGACATCCCGATAAAATTGCCGATCAAATATCTGACGCCTTAATTGATAATTTTCTTGCTTTTGACCCCAATAGTAAAGTTGCTTGTGAAACATTGGTAACAACTGGTCAAGTTATATTGGCAGGTGAAGTTAAATCTCATACCTATTTAGATGTTCAACAAATTGCTCGCGATGTAATCGAAAAAATTGGTTATACAAAAAGTGAGTATATGTTTGAGGCTAAATCTTGTGGCATTTTATCAGCCATACACGAGCAGTCTGCTGATATTAATCAAGGGGTAGATAAAGCAAATAAAGAAGACCAAGGTGCTGGTGACCAAGGAATGATGTTCGGTTATGCAACAAACGAAACAGAAAATTATATGCCTTTGGCATTAGATTTATCTCATGCTTTGCTAAAAGAGTTGGCAATTTTAAGAAGAGAAAATAAAGAAATTTCATATCTACGACCTGACGCTAAATCACAAGTTACTTTAGAATATTCAGACAATAACAAGCCTATTAGAATTGATGCTATTGTTATTTCAACACAGCATGATGATTTTGTAAAACCGAAATCTGATTCCAAGTCAGACAAAGATTCTGCTAATGATGAAATGTTAGTGAAAATTAAAAGTGATTTAATTTCAATTTTGATTCCAAGAGTAAAAGCAAAATACCCACAGTATGCTCACTTATTCAATGATAATATAACCTATCACATAAATCCTACAGGTGTTTTTGTTATAGGTGGACCTCATGGAGATACAGGATTAACGGGCAGAAAAATTATTGTAGATACCTATGGTGGAAAAGGTGCTCATGGTGGAGGTGCATTTTCAGGAAAAGATCCAAGTAAAGTTGACAGAAGCGCTGCATACGCTACTAGACATATTGCAAAAAATTTAGTGGCAGCAGGTTTATGTGACGAGGTATTAGTTCAGGTTTCTTATGCTATCGGTGTTGCCAAACCAACCTCTATCAATGTTGTAACCTATGGTACTAGCAAGGTTTCAATGACTGATGGAGAAATTAGCAAAAAAATAGAAGAGATTTTTGATATGCGTCCTTATTTTATTGAGCAACGCTTAAAATTAAGAAACCCAATTTACAGTGAAACTGCAGCCTACGGACACATGGGTAGAACCCCTGAAAAAGTAAGCAAAACCTTTCGTTTGCCAAATGGTGAAGACAAAACCGTTGAAGTTGAATTATTTACTTGGGAACAACTTGACTATGTCGAACATGTTAAAAAAGCATTTGGATTAAATTAGTATTTAACTATACTTTCTTAACCCATTGAGACACCAAATACACAGGGTGTTTTACCTATCACTATATCTGATTTCTTCCATTCTTTAATGGTTTTGCACTGAATGTATTCATTTTCACCTGTAATGTCTTTTGCTACGAGAAAATAGGTTTCGGGCGACAAATGTTGAACCAAAAACTGGAAAGTTTTGTCATTTCTATAGGGCACTTCAATAAAAAGTTGTGTTGTTTTAGCACTTTCCTTTTCCAAGTTTAACAAAAAAGGCTTGAGGGTTTCGGATTGTATAGGCAAGTAGCCATTGAATTTAAAATTTTGACCATTAAAACCACTCGCCATTAAAGCCAATAAAATAGAAGAAGGCCCAACAAAAGGTTTTACTATTATTCCAATTTTGTGCGCTATTTTGACAACAAGATTGCCCGGATCAGCAATACAAGGTAAACCCGATTCAGACATAACTCCAATAATCTGATGCTGTTTCATTAACGATTCAATTTCCTGTAATTGATTCATAGGCAAGTGTTTATCTAATTCAAAAATAGTTAACTCATCAATATTAATGGTTGCATCTACTTTTTTTAGAAATTGCCTACAAGTTCTTGCATTTTCGACAAACCATAGCGTAATGGATTTATACTGATTTAAAACCTCAGAAGGAATAACATCATGCATAGTATTATCAGCAATAGAAATTGGAAACAAGTACAATGTGGTTGTGGGATAAGTATGCATAACTTTTTGAAATATGGTACAAAACTCGTATATTTGTCATTTATAACTAAATATTTTTATGAAGAAATTATTGTTTTTAGTTTTATTTCTAATTTGTTCAAGCCCCATGTTCTCGCAGTCCTATGGAAATGAGTGGATTAGTCCTAATCAAAAATATTTCAAAATTACGCTTAACAACACAGGAATTTACCGAATAGATTATTTCAACTTGATAAGTGCAGCTACAGAAATGAGGCTTGACTTGTCTACTGTGAATCCTAAAAAATGGCAAATTTTCCACAATGGAGTAGAAATACCTATTTATGTGGCCGGAGAACAAGACAATATTTTTAATAGTTCCGATTTTATTGAATTTTACTCGACTCCTAATGATGGAAAATTAGACAATGATTTGTACAGCAGTCCTGATTTCAATGCCAATCCTTCAAGGAGTATAATCTCTGACAGCAGCGTATTTTACTTAACTTTTTTACCAGCAAATTCGCCACAGAATGGTCTTAGATTAAAAGAATATAGAAATACAAACTTCAGTTCATTTACACCTCAAAATTATTGTTTATTTACAAGTAAAGTCGGGTTTTATAACCTATATAACTTCGGAAAGGGGTTTTCATTACAAGGTTCGCAAACGGTTAATCCTGATTATGTAAAAGCCGAAGGATATGTAAGTTCTTATTTTGGCTCAGGCACTAGTATCCCTGCATTTCCAGCTACTGTTCCTACACCTAATGCCTCACTCGATGGACCAAACCCACAGTTAAGCTTCCAATCAATTGGTGCAAATGACAATGTTTTGGTAAATAACGACCACCATTTAAAAGTAAATATCAGCAATGATAATGCTTCATACACCACTGTTTTTGATACTTTATTTGACGGAATTACAGTAATTAAAAAAGAACTTGAATTTAGTAAAAATCAAGTTGGTAATGAAACTTATTTTAGATTTACACCTGAATTTATTACAGGGGTTCCATATCAAGCGCACGCACTGGCATATATCAACATTAAATATTCAAGAACACTTGATTTAACTAGCAATCATCAACGAACTTTTGAATTAGAAAGCACGAGTAATCCTCGATATTTAGAGTGGTCCAATTACAATGCAAGCAAAAATAGACCAATTATATATGACCTTACAAGTGGTTACAGAGTAAGAGGTGAAAAATATGGAAGTAATAATGTAAGAATTATTTTACCTGCAGGAAATTCTTCTAGTTATTATATCACCGATAGTACAGACATTACTTTTTTAACGGCCAATCAAATTAAACCTGGAATAAGTTATGAATCTATTGATGACAATAGTTTTGTTGTTTTTGATTCACGTCAATGGGTCAACAAAAATAAGTTCTTAATGATTACCAATAATTCACTTGTGGGTAAATACACCGGTGATTTTATTCAATACAAAAGAACAATAACCAATACGAGTCCTGCTGATTTGGTAACGGTTCAGCAGCTATATGACCATTTCTCATACGGCGTACAACATCCCTTGGCTATTCGTAATTTTTTAAGATTTTTAGCGGAGAGTGGTGACACAACGTTAAAATTTGTATTTTTGGTCGGACGTGGTTATCAAACAGATTACATAAGACCTGCCAACAGATTAAGAGACAATATTGTTCCATCCATTGGTGTTCCTGCTTCCGACAATATGTTTGCATCGTCAATACTTGGTTCAAATTTATCACCATACTTTGCTATAGGTCGATTAACGATAGATAGAGCTGTACAATTGGGGATTTATTTAAACAAAGTCAAAGATTTTGATGCCAATTCAAATGAAATTTGGAAAAAGCATAATTTGCACTTAGCAGGAGGAGAGGATGGTTCACAAGCGCTCAATTTTACAAACCGTTTGAACAGTCATGCCAATTTTGTGAAAGCTCAACCCTTTGGAGGATGGGTTACAACTTATACCAAATCAAGTGTGGGGATAAGTGAGCCTTTTTTAAAGCAAAAAGCAATAGATGTTGTTTGCAAACCTGAAGGTAATGGCGTTCAATTTGTAACGTTTTTAGGTCATGGCAGTGCGAATGTTGCAGATGTGGATATTGGGGACACATTAGAGTATTATAACAAAAACAAGTATCCTATTTTTTATTTTAATGGTTGCAGTATAGGAAATCCATGTATTGGGCCACCAAACAAAAATGTAAGATTATCAGGAGAGCGTTTTATAAATGCTAAGGACAAGGGTGCAATTGCTTTTATTGGACAAACAGCATTATCAGAATTAAATCACGTTGACAGGCAAAATCGCGAATTATACCGATTGATATATTCAAGTAAATACAATGGAAACTACACGATTGGGGAAGCCATAAAAGACATGTTGGGTGTTACGGGAATAATATCAAATGAGTTAAACAGCATTCAATCAAGAATATTATTTTTACAAGGAGATCCTTCATTAAGACTTTATCAACCCTCAATACCTGATTATGAAATTTCCGACAAATCTGTTTTTCTATATCCTGAAGATTACAGTGCTGTTGCTGATTCATTTGCAGTAGCGGTTCCAATAACGAATAAAGGGAAGTATGTTTCAGACTCAATCTCTATAAGAATAGACAGAAGTTACCCCAATAATTTTATTGAAAAAACATACTTTTTCAAAGTTAAGAGTATAGCGAATACGGATACTGTTTATTTGTATATCAAATCAAAAGATGCAGCGAGTGCGGGAATCAATAAATTTACGATAACGATCAATGACGATTTTGTAATTACGGAAAACAACTACACCAATAACAGGGCAATCATTTATCCGTTTATACCTGGGAATGGCGTCAACTTAATTTACCCAAAACGATATGACATAGTTTCAAGACTGAACAATGACAGTGTAACCCTAGTGGCTCAAGCATTAAATATTTTTGAGCAAAACTATCAATTTGTATTTGAGATAGACACATCACATTTATTCAATAGTCCTTGGAAAAAAGCAGACAGTTCCTCATCAATTATTGGTCATTTAAGAAACTGGAAAGTTAGGTTAATGGGTAATAGAGACAGTATTGTTTACTATTGGAGAGCAAGAATAAATACAGGAAGTATCCAAGGTGGATTGTGGACAGAGCGCAGTTTTATTCATATTTTAGACAATGAAGCAGGTTGGTCACAGTCTCACTTTCCTCAATTTTATCCAACGAGTTCATTGTTCAGGATAGCATTAAATCAAGACCTAAGAAAGTTTGAATTTTCAGCTACCTCAGAGAAAGTTTTTGTTACGACTGCTTTACAAAAATTTCCTAATTTTGGAATAAAAAAAGGAGGATATGCCTCTAGGTCACTTAATCCAGGAACATCAGATGGATCCTTTGTTGTTGCATTGTTTGATAAAAACAGCTTGGAACAATTTAGAATCCAAAGTAAAATTTTTGTTCCTTGGAAATATTATGGTTTATACTATTACGAACAAGCTCTAAATATATACAACGTTGGCATTAGCAATCAATTTATAGAGTTGGTTGATTCTATTCCTGATGGAACCTATGTTGCAATATGTAATTCTGGTTCAATTTTTAGATCAGGTTGGCCAGAATCTATAAAAGCCTCGTTTCGGAAACTTGGTTCAAAACTAGTGGATAGTTTTTACTCCGACTATTCTTCTTTTGCAATGATTGGCAAAAAAGGGGCTCCTCCAGGTTGGGCAACGGAAGATACCGGACATTACTTTAGTTCTGCACTTGACCTTAGTCTTATCGAAATTGAGAAAGAAATGATTGGCAAAAGAAACAAAGGAAGTCTCTCTAGCGAATTAATTGGTCCAACTTCTGAATGGGGTGCCCTACATTTTTGGACTAAAAACGAAGAACTTACTTCTCAAGATGCATTCAGTATAGATATTCATGGAATTAGCAATTCTAATAAAGATACTATCCTTTTCTCTAATGTAACCTCAAGCCCGCTTGACCTTAGTTCTATTGATGCTAAATTATACCCCAACATCTACCTTAAAGCTAACTTTGAGGATACTAAGGACTATACGCCACCTCAATTGATGCATTGGCGAGTAACCAATAAAGAGGTGCCCGAAGGAACGCTCAACCCTACATTAACAAGTAATGTTTGGAGAGATACCCTAAATCAAGGTGAAGCATTCAATTATGAAATTGCTTTCCAAAATATCTCTAAACTGCCATTTAATAAGAATTTACAATATGAGGTTACTATTTTTAATATTGATAGTAAAGATACTGTTTTCAAATCGGTTAGATTATATAATGATAGTCTTAAACCAAATCAATTCTTTAAAATTGGATCATCCCTTAATACTAAAAAACTGAAAGGTAGATATGCTTATGCCGTTAAAGTTAATTTTGACGCTTTAAATAAACCTCTTCAACCTGAGTTAACCATGACTAATAACTCGGCAGTTAGATATTTTTATGTTGAAGAAGACAGAATAAACCCTTTACTTGATGTGACATTCGATGGAAGACATATCGCTAATGGTGAAATAGTTTCGGCAAATCCAATCATTACCATTTCAAGTAAAGATGAAAATAAATTGAATTGGCAAACAGATACTGCCGGTATTATCATTTGGATGAAAAAACCAAATGAAACTGACTTTAGACTGATTGATTTTGACAGTTTTGGAGTTAAATATTTCCCTGCAACATCTGCATATAATCAAGCCAAAGCAATATTCTCTCCTCAAAATCTTGAAGATGGTATTTATACGCTAAAAATTCAATCGAGAGATGCTAATGGAACCGCTGCTGGTACAAGCGAATACCTTATCAACTTTGCGGTAATCAATCAAGCGAGTACAACCAATTTTTACCCATACCCTAATCCATTCACAACTCAAATGAAGTTTGTTTTCACCTTGACTGGAAAGGAAATTCCTGATTACATAAATATCAAAATAATGACCATCCAAGGTAAAGTAATTAAGGAACTTAATAAGGATGATTTGGGCGATATAAGAATAGGTAATAATATTACTGATGTTGTTTGGGATGGAACAGATACTTATGGTGATAGACTCTCTAATGGCGTTTATTTATATACTGTAACTATTAAAACTAATGGTGAGGAATTATCACAATTAGAAAACGATAATTTGAGTAATCAATTAAATGCAGACAAAGCAAACAATAAATTATTTAAACATTCCGTTGGTAAGATAGTCTTACTGAGGTAAATACAACAATATATGAAATTCACTTCTCCATTATTTTTATTGGCTTTTTTGTTAATGGGATTTAATAATCCTAATACAACTAACGCAACTTACAAAAGCTCTGTTGATTACATGTATGAACTGCAATTAAATCAACTTCCTCAAGTAATTTTTTGGAGAAAAATTATGAATCTACATCACGACAGTTGTCTGGTTAATATTCATAAAGAAAGAAAAATTTTAACAACTACTTCCTACCGCAATTGGACTTCTTTACCTTTTGATATTAAAGCGCAGGTAGTGGATAGTTTTCGTAAGATAAATGGGTACATAGATTCTCCCAAAATTGTTGGCACACAAGGAAAAAAGTTTTTTTATACGTTTGAAAAAATTGCGCCTAAAGTCCCTGAAGGAATGAAACAATTTGAATTAAATGGTGTTGACCCTTGGTATGCAAAAGCCATTCTTTTGATTGAAAGTCCAAACCAACTGCAAAAATCAACTGCAGGTGCTTACGGCCCTTTCCAATTAATGCCCTATGTTGCACGACAATATGGCCTTAAAGTTAGTAAGTATACCGACGAACGTGCTAATTTTAACCGATCTGCTTATGCCGCCAGTCAGTTAATTAAAAATATATGTATCCCTTATGCCAAATCTATGCTTTTGGAAATTGGTGTCGAATCAATCGATGAGGATGATTTATGGTTTAAACTTTTTGTAATGCATGTATACAATGCTGGTGCTGGAACTTTAAAAACTGCCCTCAAATCTATTCCAGAACCTAAAAAAGAAATGGAGCTAATAACCCAATTGTGGCAAACAAATGCAGGTAGATTTCAATCTTCTTCGCAAAACTACAGCCAACTTATTTTAGCTGCTTTTTTTGAATATGATGAAAGAGTTGAACGATTAAATACTAACAGTAATTAAAGTTTTAACAGATGCTTGATATTCTTAAAAACCTGAGTGTTCTCCATAGTTCCTCTAAATAACTGAGAACCAGGGCCGAATGCATAAACAGGTACCATAATTCCTGTGTGGTGACCCGTTGAAAAATGAGGTTTAATTTCTTTTTTCTCAATAGAACCTGCGTTCAATGCTAAACCTCCTGTTTCATGATCAGCAGTTACTATCACTAAAGTATTTTTGTTTAATTGAGCATAGTCATATGCTATTTTAACTGCTTTGTCAAAATCTATTAATTCGGATACTGTATAATTTAAGTCATTATTATGTCCACCCCAATCTATCTGACTGCCTTCTATCATCAGAAAAAACCCATTTTGCTTTTTATCAAAATATTGAATTGCTTTATTGGTTACATGAGCCAACCAATTCGACCTAAGTTGAGCCACAGGAGGATGAATACTGTCATTGTAAAACCATACATATTTTTTTTGTGGGTCAAGTGTTACTGATTCGTGACCATTTAAAATTGAATACTGATAGCTAAGCAATTTTTCTATGTTAAAATAGGGTTTACCTGTTCCTGCCAAAAAATCAATTCCTTTATCATAAAAGTCATTAGCTATTTGAGAATGCATTTCTCTGTTTTTTTGGTGAGCATAAAAGGAAGCAGGTGTGGCATGGGTGACACTACTTGTTGCTATTAGTCCTGTTGCAATATTCTTTTCCTCGGCCAACTCAATTATTGTTTTTAATGGAAGTGTATCACTATTAACTCCAACCGCACCATTGTAGGTTTTTTCTCCGGTGCTAAAAGCAGTAGCTCCTGCCGCACTGTCAGTTATGTAATCATTCGCTGATGATGTTTTTAAAAATCCAATGTCATTGAAAATATCTAAAGTTAATCCTCCATTTATAACAGATGCAGCACAAATTTGAGCAAGTCCCATTCCATCTCCAATTAGTAAAATTATATTTATTGGAAATTCACTATCCGATTTTTTTACTTTTCTTAAACTATTACAATTGATAAAAAGAAAACAACATGCCAAAAACAAAGTTGATATTTTTAATGAAAATTTCATTTTGCAAATATCAATTTTTCTTAAAATAACACAATAATGTTATTTTAAGAAAATATTCGTACACAAACGTACCATTTTTGCCCTGTTAGCAACCAACTTATTTTTTTTAATGATACATTTGTTTGAAATAACTACAAAAATGGGAACTTTGAATTATTGTAATGAATGTAATAAACTATTAAATGGAAGGAGTGATAAAAAATTCTGTGATGAAGGTTGTAGAAATAATTACAACAATAGATTGAATAGTGTTGCATACAAAAACGTTAAAAACATCAATAGAATTCTTAAAATCAATAGAAATATAATGAATTCTCTACTTCCACACGAGGACAAAACCACTGT
The DNA here is from genome assembly GCA_044373665.1 of Bacteroidia bacterium. Taxonomy (GTDB): domain Bacteria; phylum Bacteroidota; class Bacteroidia; order NS11-12g; family UBA955; genus JABMMZ01. Next base: position 12,785 of record JBIPNH010000024.1, on the reverse strand, counting down.
GAGTCAAAAAACACTTTCAATACTTGGTTTTAACTTCGAATACTATACCCATACTTATCAGACTAAAGCAGGGAATCAGTATTATTTTGTTTACGAATACGGCTATCTAAAACTCGAAAACAATCGGTACATGCTTGTCAAAAACAACTCAATTTCTCAATAATTAACTTATTTAGTGTGGATTGATAATATCCAACCAATTTTTCAGAACTTGAAGTCCATTTTCTGTTAATATTGCCTCCGGATGATATTGTATTCCATAAATTGGCAATGATTGATGTTCAAAACTCATACACTCAAGCTCACTAGTATATGCAGTTTGCGTCAATCCTGTATTTTGTAGATTATTTAATACCAAACTGTGATAACGACATACCTTAAAAGTTGACGGTATATTGCTATAAATGCCTTTAGAGTCACATTGTATCTCCGAAACTTTTCCGTGCATAGGTTTTATTGCATGCGAAAGTTGTGCTCCAAAAAATTCTCCTAAAGCTTGGTGACCTAAACAAACTCCTAAAATCGGATATTGATTGTATAATTCACTAATTAGAGCCATTAAATTACCTGATTCCTTTGGTGTATTTGGTCCAGGTGATATAACCACTTTATTGAAAATGTAATTTTGTAATGATTGAGGTGTTACCTCATCGTTTTTAACAACAATCACCGTTTCTTTTAACTGCTCAAAATAATCTTTTAGATTATAGGTAAACGAATCATAATTATCAATCAAAAGCAGCATAGGCTAACTTTATTAATAGGCTCTAGCGTTGTTATTTTCCATGAAGTAAATAAAGGACCTATTCGCTATTTTGTTACCTCCTGGAGTTGGGAAATTACCAGTAAAATACCAATCTCCTTTGTGATTTGGACAAGCTATGTGTAAGTTATCTACTGTTTGAAAAATAATCTCAACTTCTGGTTTAAAATTTTCTGGCGTTACTATTTCAGCAATTTTTTGGGAAATTTGTTCTGTAGTAAATTGCTGATATAAACTTATGACTTTATTTTCGATTTCTTCCAATGGTTTTTGCATTTCATCAATACACATTTGATATGTTTCGTCCAATAAGTGCATTAGTTGGTTTTCTTTAAGTAAGTCTAATAAAGCGCGGAAAGCTACAAAATCTTTCAAACGACTCATGTCTATGCCATAACAGTCGGGGAACAAAATTTGAGGCGAACTGGAAACAACTATGATTTTCTTGGGATTTAAACGGCCTAAAATTTTCAATATACTTGTTTTTAGGGTTGTTCCTCTTACAATTGAATCATCAATAATCACCAATGTATCTTCGGGCTTAATAATACCATAAGTGACATCATAAGCATGACCAACTAAATCTTCTCTGTCATTGTCATTGGTAATAAAGGTTCTCATTTTAGCATCTTTCACTAAAATTTTTTCTCTTCTAATACGGTATGTAAGAATTTCTTTGATTCTATCACTGGTTAGTTGGTCTTTTTCCAACATTAACTGTTCTGCTCTTCTAATTTTTAACCAATCATTTACACCATCTATCATCCCATAAAAGGAGGTTGCAGCCGTATTAGGAATGTACGAAAATACAGTATTGTCGATGTCGTTATTCAAGGCTTCAAGTACTTTGGGTGCTATTAGCTTACCTAGATTTTTTCTTTCATTGTAGATGTCTGAATCATTGCCTCTCGAAAAATAAATTCGCTCAAATGAACAAGACAATTTCTCTTTTTGTTCAAGAATTTGCTTTTCACCATATGAACCATCTTTGTTGATGATTAAAGCACATCCAGGCGTTAATTCTTTTACATCTTCAAAATTGATATTGAAGGTTGTGGTAATGGCAGGTCTTTCACTTGCAACTACTAAAAGCTCATCATTGGCATACCAAAAAGATGGACGAATTCCATTAGGATCTCTCATGACAAAACTTGCACCATGACCTATCATACCTACCATGTTATATCCACCATCTGTTCTCTTAAAGGCGTTCTTTAATATATTTTCTACAGATAAATTTTCTTTTATTTTCTCGGAGATTTCAAAATTTGAACAACCTTCTTGTTTGAATATTTTGAATAATCTTTCATTTTCTATGTCTAGAAAATGTCCTATTTTCTCAAGCATAGTCACATTATCACTTTTTTCTTTTGGTTGTTGCCCTAATTCAATCAGCTGATCAAACAAATCATCCACATTGGTTAGATTGTAATTACCTGCTAGAACCAAATTTCTGCACATCCAATTATTTTGTCTTAAAAAAGGATGTAAGTTTTCCAAACTATTTCCCCCGTGGGTTCCGTACCTTAAGTGACCAAGCAATAATTCTCCTGCATATGGAAAGTGTTCTTTGAGATATAAAGCATTGTTAACATTTGTTTCATCTAATTGCTTCAAAGAGGAGTTAACTTCTTCGAAAATATCTGCAACAGGATTGCTTGAGTTTGATCTTTTTCGGGCTATATAGCGACTTCCAAACTGAGGGTCTAATTTGATAACTCCAATTCCAGCTCCATCTTGACCTCTATTAATTTGTTTAGCCATTAATAGTTGAAGTTTTTTTAACCCGTATAATGGAGAACCATATTTTTCGGTAAAGTGTTCGAGAGGCTTAAGGAGTCTTATAAATGCTACACCACATTCATGCTTTATTGGATCGCTCATTTAATCAATATTTTGATTGCAAATTTACCTAATATTATTGGTTTAGTGAATTCTTTTTTTGATAAAATAGCCTTAACGTCTTAGTTATAAAGACATTCTTCTAAAAGTCCCAGTTCTTAAAAACTTCCAGTTAAACCTACTTGAATAATTCCTTTAGAAATCCCAATTTCCGTGTATGCACCAATGTTAGGTGAGAGCATTAAACGAGTGCCAAAAGTCAATTCAGCACCTAAAGGAAAAAATCTTGAAACATTAAAATCCTGCTCTAAGAAATCGTTACCGCCTTTGTTATCCTCATAAAACCAACTTGCGGTTCTGAATCCCAACCCTAATCCGATATACGGATCCACAACTTCGCTTTTGCTTAAGTGAAAATTAAATCTAAGTAAGAGACTTTGAGTTCTTCTGCCAACTTTGGCATTCAACAAGCCAATATTTGTTTGTTGCGTAAAAGTGACTTCGTCTTTCAAATAGGCATAGTTGAGCCCCAAACCTATAACATCTGACAAGCCATACTCATATTTCAAATAAAAAGGACCTGAAGTGCGATGAATAAGATTTGTACGATTACTTGATTTAACAGCTTCTTTAAAAACTGATGATGATAAATTGCCCGTTCCTATTCCTGCACTTAAGTATGTTCGCCCGTGCTGAAATGCCTGTCCATTGACTATTGTAGCAATTAAAATAAACAGAAATACACTTACTATTTTCATCGTTTTAGAATAAATGAGAATACAATATTATCACTTTTTTGTGACTTGTTTTCTTACATAAATCATAGAACGTGAACTTCCTGATTTAAATTCTTTATAAAAATCATACCTCAAAGTATCTGGCTTAAAGGAATCGTAATTGCCTGGTTGACAATAAATTTGATACTTATAAGAATCTATAAAGTATATGTCAGAATAAAACTTAAACTGTTTAACGTAACCTACTCTTGCATCAATAGACGCTTGTTTTAATGGAAAACTAAATGAAAAAGTATCATTGCTATACTTTCCCGAGTTAATATAGTTAAACAATAGTTGATTTGACTTGATATGGTCTTTAAAACTTAAATTAACATCTGTGAATTTTTTGTCATTTTTCATGTAATTGAGTTGTATTACAAAAACCCCTATTAAAATAAGGTAAGGCAAAAACTTGTTAATTTTTTCAAATCTGTATATTCCTGTAGCAAATAATATACTTACAACAGGCATTAGAACAATGAAATAACGTTCCAAACAGTGAGCAATAGAGGAAAACAAAACAAATCCAAAACAAAATACTAGCAATAATAAACTAGACTTGTCTTTAAAATTCCACTTGATTTTTTTGAAAAAAAACAAAGTACTTAGCAACAATAATGCTGTTAACACATATCTTCCTTGGTCGATAAAAGAAAACTCAATTGAATAATCCCACGTTTTTTGAAGTATACTATCAAAGGTCAGTTTGGTGGCATTTAGATTATAAGGATTTAAATACCAACCGTAGGCTGATTTTTGTGCCAAAAGAAATGCAGTAAATACTGCTATTGGTATCATAGCTAATGCTATTTTAAACCCTAATTTTTCCTTATTTTTATTTATCACAAAATCGAACAAAGGGAATACCAAAAGAGCAATTGCAATAACCAAACCTGTTTCTTTGGTTAATACCGCCATACTTGCAAAAATGGATGCTAGCAGATATTTGCCTTTTAAATAAAACAGTAACGCATAAACGATATTAAAGGTTAAAAATAACTCGAGCAAAACAAGGGTTGATTGGGCATAAAATACTGGTTGAAACAGCAAAATAACCATAGAAATAAAAGCTATTGCATTACTTTTACTCAATAAATATGCAAGCAAATAGGTTCCATAAGCCAATAAAAGACTAATCAATAAAATGCAAGCATGCATTAAAGGAATTGAATACCCAAACAATTCATTCACTATAGCCAATAAAAATGGAAGTAATAAAGGATGTCCAAAACTGATTTCCGGGGGTACAGAAGATGGTAACAATGAGATATTATGGTCCATCATATAAAGAACTGCATTAGAATAAGCCGCCATTTCATCCCAAAAATAAGGCAGAAATAAATCTTGGTACTTAAATGCTGAAAAAATAAGCAAACATAAAATGCTCAATATTTTAAACATATTTTTTCTTAACCCTTGATTCACGTTACAAACCTAAATATAAAAACAAGGATATGAAAGTATTATCTGTGATTAAATGATTAATTAAATAATAACTGACAACTATTTTATGCCATTATTACCCCAATTTATTAAACTAGTTTTATAATTAATCAGAAATATAGTTTGAGTTTTGCAGCTGTTATTCAAGCAATTATGTCAAACACCATTATTCACAAATCAAATTCTAGAGGAAAAGCCAATCACGGTTGGTTAAACAGCTTCCACACCTTTAGTTTTGCGAATTACCACCATCCCGAAAGAATGAACTTTGGTGTGCTTAGGGTTTTAAATGATGATACTGTAGCGGCAGGAATGGGATTTGGAAAGCATCCTCACGAAAACATGGAAATTATAAGTATTCCTTTGGAGGGCGAACTGCTTCATCAAGATACCATGGGAAATACTGCCATTATTAAAAAAGGAGATATTCAAGTGATGAGTGCGGGAACGGGTATATATCACAGTGAGCAAAACAATAGCAAAAACGAAACTGTTAAATTTTTACAAATCTGGATTTACCCTAACAAAAACAATGAGGAACCTAGATATGACCAAATTGACTTGGCAAACCTATTAAAGACTAACGAACTTGTTCAAATTCTTTCGCCTAATCCTAATGACCAAGGAGTGTGGATTCACCAAAATGCTTGGTTTCACATGGGAAAACTAGAATCTAAGCAAACAGTAAATTACACTCTTAAAGACCCTCAGAATGGCGTGTATTGTTTTGTATTATCAGGCAGTGGTAAGATTGATTTAATACTTCTAGAAGAAAGGGATGGAATGGGTATCTGGGATACCAATGTATTCTCAATAGAATCTTTGTCAGAAAATTTGGAAATTCTATTGATGGAAGTACCTTTGAAATTGTAAAAATTTACAATTTCAATGAAATCAAAAAGCAGGTTGAGCAGTTTCAGGTTTGCAATGAATGGTATTACACATTTTGTAAAAACTGAAAAAAACGCTAAAATTCAAATTCTATTAGCTTTAGTTGCATTGACTATGGGTTTTATTTTCAATGTTTCTAAAATTGAATGGATTCTGATTTTAATCAGCATTGGCGGCGTTATTTCTCTGGAAATTATCAATACAAGTATTGAAAATATGACAGATTTTATACACGATGGTATTCATCCACAAATTAAAATAATTAAAGATTTGTCAGCAGGGGCAGTCCTTACTTTTTCAATCGTTGCTTTTTTAACTGGTTTAATTATCTTTATTCCCAAAATTTACGCTTACTTTTAACAAAAAGGGTATAAGTTATTGTCGTTCATCAATATTTTGTTTTATTTTTGCAATCAAATAATACATTTAACATGCAGTTTTTAGTAAAAATAGAAATAATGCCTCGCAAAGAGCTTTTGGATCCTCAAGGTAAAGCCGTAACAAATGGTTTGAATAACATTGGTTGTACTCAAATTAACGATGTAAGAGTTGGTAAATGTATTACTTATACCACAATAGCCGACAATGAAACTGCTGCTTTTGCCGAAGCTGAACATGCTACTACAAAATTGTTAGCAAATCTGATAATGGAGAGTTATAACATCTCTATTACAGCTTTATAACTTTACTTTCATTTGATGCTTGATGTTGCCATTATAGGTGGAGGTGCTGCAGGATTTTTTGCGGCAATCAATATCAAATACCAACATCCCAACTTAAAAGTTGCCATTTTTGAAAAATCAAAAACCGTACTTGGTAAAGTAAGTATAAGTGGCGGTGGCAGATGTAATGTAACGCACTCTTGTTTTGATAATTCCCAACTAATTTCCTACTATCCTCGCGGAAACAAGGAATTATTATCTGTGTTCAATCGTTTCAATCCCCAAAATACTATTGATTGGTTCAAACAAAGAAACATTAGTTTAAAAACGGAATCTGATGGCAGAATGTTTCCTGAAAGTAACCAATCTGAAACTATTATAAATTGCTTTCTTTCGGAATGTAAACGCCTTCATATTCCTATTTATACTCAAAAACCTTTGCTTGATTTTTATTCTAAAGAAGATAATTCCTTTAACTTGGTGTTTGAAAATGAAACTGTAAACTGCAATAAACTAGTTTTTACTTCTGGTAGTAGTGAATTTATGTGGAACATGCTCAAAAAAAAGGGTGTTCCAATCATTGAACCCGTCCCATCTTTATTTACATTCAACATTAAGCATCCTCTTATAGACGGTCTTCAAGGTTTGTCTGTGAAAAAGGCTACAGTTTCTTGTGCTTTTGATAAAGACTCATTAAAGAAACATCAATTAAAAAAAGACCAATTGTCTCAATCAGGACCACTATTAATTACACATTGGGGATTAAGTGGTCCATCTGTTTTAAAACTTTCTTCGATAGGCGCTAGAATATTTAATGATAAAAACTACAAATTTTCAATAATAGTCAATTGGATTAATGATTCGCCAGACAATACCATATTACAACTCAAAAAACTAAAAGAATCTAACTCTAAAAAGAAAACTTCTAATACCCCATTTGCTAATTTGCCAAGTCGATTATGGGAATCCATGTGTGCTGTACTCAAAATTGAAACGAAAAACTGGGGCGACTTAAGTCAAAATGAAATCAATAAATTAGCAGGTTACTTAACAGAATGTTCTTTTGATGTAAATGGCAAAAGCACATTTAAGGAAGAGTTTGTAACCGCAGGAGGGGTAGATTTGAAAGCGATAGATTTTAAATCGATGGAATCAAAACAAATCAAAAACCTATTTTTTGCTGGCGAAGTGTTAAATATCGATGCTCTGACCGGAGGTTTTAATTTTCAAGCAGCGTGGAGTGAAGCTTGGATTATTAGCCAAAGTTTATCCTAACTAAATCTACTTAATTCATTTACCCTGTTTGCATCAAGTTTTAAAAATGTAAACAACATTAAACTAAAGCTTATTAGCGAAGAACCACCATAACTCATGAAAGGTAAAGGAATACCGATAACGGGTAACAAACCCATTGCCATTCCAATATTAATGAAAAAGTGAAACAAGATTATAGAACCTGTGGAATAGCCAAACACTCTACTGAATGTGTTTTTTTGTCTTTCAGCTAAATAAAAAATCCGTCCAATAAAGAACAAATACAGACCGATAAATAACACAGAACCAATAAATCCATACTCTTCGCCTACGGTACAAAAAATAAAATCCGTGTGTTGTTCAGGCACTAATTTAGCCTTCGTTTGAGTGCCATTATTAAAGCCATTACCAGCCCATCGTCCTGCACCTATACTAATTTTTGACTGACGGACATTGTAACTGTAATCTCGTTTTGATTTCGTTTTGTCTTCTTTTTTGGGTAATTCAACTTTAAAAAATGAAAAGCCATTTGTTTTATTGGCATAATACTCCTCAACATCTTGGTTTAAGGTCACCAATATTCTTTGCTGTTGGTGCGGCTTTAATATTGACGTAAACACAAAATCTAAACTCAAAATAAAACCAACAGATAAAGCTACAAGCAATACAGAGGCAACTATCAATGGCTTATGTTTTTTATACATGAATATAATAAAAGCCAAAATCAATAACAATCCAATGATAATGTACAAAGAAGGGTATAAAATAGTTAAAACAAAAATAAGGACTAAGTAAAAACCTAATACTAGCCACCAACCTGACAGTCCCTCTCGAAAAAGAACCAAAATAAAGCTCAAAAATACCAATGCCGAACCGGTATCATTTTGTGCTAATGTTAAAAGCATTGGAAAAAAGATAATTGCAAAACAAATACCCATATTTCTTTTTCCCTCAAATTTTATGTCGTAGGTTCCCAAAAACTTAGCCAAAGCCAAACCAGTTGCATATTTAGCAAACTCACTGGGTTGTAATTTGAAAGCACCTATTTTAAACCAAGCCTGCGCACCTTTATTGAATGAACCTGTTGCTAACAAAGCAATTAACAGCAATATTACAACCACATAAATACCATATGCGGAATAGTTAAAAAACTTAAAATCAGTAAGTAATACCAAAAAAACTATCAGCGCACTTGCTGACATCCAAATAATTTGCTTCCCATATTCCATTTTAAAATCAAATAAGAAATGGTGTTCCAAGGTATTGTTAGCTGAATAAATATTAACAGCCCCAAACATCACAATAATGATGTAAAGCCCAACTGTTATCCAATCTATATGTAATTTTTCTTCCATATTATTTGGGATTGTAAACAGAGTTTTCCAATAAAGACGTAGTTATCATTCGATTGTATAAATCGAGTCGGGTTGAAGGTGCTTTTTTATCTTTTACCAAATAATGTTCAATCATTAAATTGGCTATTGGTGCTGCAAAGGATGCCCCAAATCCTCCATTTTCAACAATTACACAAATTGCAATTTTAGGATTTTCGCGAGGTGCAAAAGCAATGTAGATAGAATGGTCTTTTCCATGTGGATTTTGTGCAGTTCCTGTTTTTGCACAAATATCAATCCCATCTATTCCTGTCCGTCCAGCTGTTCCTCCTGGTTTGGTTACCATAGACATACCGCTTATGATTGTATCAAAATGCTTTGCATCAATCATTGTGTATCTTTTGTCTTTAAATTCAGTTGGGACAAAATAATTATCACCAATAGATTTAACAACATGTGGCGTTATAAACCAACCTTTATTGGCAATAATTGCCGCAATATTTGCCATTTGTAAAGGCGTTAACCCAACTTCTCCTTGTCCAATTGACATAGAGACCACATTTGCTGAACGCCAATTTTTGCCAAATACTTTAACAAAATAATCGTTGTGTTTTATTATTCCTTTTGACTCTTCAGGTAAATCTATACCTGTTTTTACTCCAATTCCAAAACTTAACAAATAATCAGTCCACTTTTTATATGCTACTTGCACTGAACCATATTTAGGATTGTCTAAAATAGACCTGTAAACATGACAATAATAAGCATTACAACTATTTTTAATACTATTTTCAAGGTCGAGCGGTGAAGCGTGGGCATGGCAACCAACGGTTAAACTTCCCATTCTGTATCCACCTGCACATGGAAAAGTGGTTGAGGGAACTATAATTCCTTCTTGTAATCCAATTAATGCCTGAACCAATTTGAAAGTTGACCCAGGAGGATAAGGCGCTTTTAATGCTCTATTAAAAAGGGGTTTACTTGGGTCAAGTAATAATCGAGCAAAATTCTTATTTCTCTCCTGCCCTACTAATAAGTTAGGATCATAATTTGGACTATTAACAATACTTAATATTTCTCCCGTTTTGGGTTCAATGGCAACAATAGAACCAATTTTATTCCCTAATAATTGTTCTCCAAATCTTTGTAAATCTATATCAACAGAAGAAATGACATTTTGCCCTGGAATAGGAACACTGTCAAATTTACCACCTGCAAAACTGCCTTGTTGTCGGCTAAACTTATCAACCAATACTACTCTTCTTCCTTTTTTTCCTCTTAAATAATACTCGTATGACTTTTCCATACCTGAAATACCCAAAATATCTCCTGGTTTATAATAAGGTTGTTCCCCTACTATCTTTTCAGACGCCTCTCCCAAATATCCTAATAAATGAGCGGCTCCTTGAATATTATAACGTCTATCAATTTTTGACTCAATGTAAAAAGCAGGAAATTGATGAATAATTTCTTGCAAACTCGTCAACATTTCGAACGGTACATTTTTGTAAAAAATAGACGCTTGTCTCGAATTGTATCTTGATGCTTTTTTTAATCTTTTGTCAAAATTAATAGTATCTATATTTAAAAACTTACTAAGGGTATATTTATCAGATTCTAATGTTTTATCTGGAACGACCATTAAATCATAAAGTGCATCGTTATAAACCATTAAGTTTCCGAATCTATCCAAAATAGTCCCTCTTGGCGGATTTAATGTTATTTCATTTGAACCATATGATTGTGCTTTGTAGTAATTAGAAGTGTCTACTATTTGAAGGAAATACAAGCGAATACTGAAAATAATACCAATTCCAATTAGAAAGATAATAATTACAAAAAATTTATTACTCTTTTCCATTGACTATTAATTTCTTGCTGGTTTATATAATAAATTCTCTAAAATGAGTATCAATAAAAACGTAAACAAGCTACTGACTATGACAGAAGGCAATACGTATGTAAAGAAATTTCGACCTAATGATTCTATTAATATAAAAAAGAAATGATAAATGATTGTAAAACCGAGAAAATAGAACCATTTCCATGTTTTACTTTTTTTGGAAGTCCAAGATTTATTATCCTCATCACGACCAGAAATAGCACTGTCAACATCAAGAACTACGTAATACCTAAAAAAGCCTATAAATGTAGATACTGCGGCATGAATTCCCCATGAATTAAAAAAGAAATCGACCAATAAACCTGAGAAAAAAGCGAGTAAGATTTGCTGAACATGTGTATAGCTTACAGGTAACAAAAGCAAGAAAAAAACTATTATTTGTGGTTGAAACAAGTAGCCAAAATTGAACCCTAAAATTAGATTATTAAGCACAAAGAGTTGAATGAATATCAACAATAAAAACACTGCAATTTGTTTCAATAAATTAATCATACTTAGGGGTTGCTTATGATTGTTTGTTTCTCTAATTGTTCTATTTCCGATTTGAATAAATCAAATACAATGTACACATTTTGAATTTTCCCAAAATTTACGCTCGATTTAATAGTAGCTTTAAAAAACGGGTCTGAGCTACTTTGCTTAATTTCACTTACCACACCAATTGGGATATTTTCGGGAAATATTTTGGTGTAGGGACTTGTAACCAAATGATTACCCACTTTAAGTGCCTCATATTTATTGATTCCTTTGAGAGATAAAAATGATGGGTCTTTTCCATCCCATTCAACACTTCCTTTGGTATAAGAAAGTTCTTTAATTTTTGGTACTATCTTAAATTTGTTAGTACTTAGTAAAGAAACAACAATGCTATAATTTTCAGAAACTCGCTCCACTATTCCAACAACTCCTTCCGGACAAAACACACCCATACCTTGTTCAATACCTGAGGCTTTTCCTCTATTAATTGTTATGTAGTTATTAGCCCTATTGGTAGAATTTGCTATAATTTGAGCTGGCAAATACTTGTATCTTTGCTTGAATACAGTATCATTTATTTCAAATATTTTTTTAGATTCTATAACATAGTTTGACTTTAAATGCTGACGTAACATCAAATTTTCATTGGTCAACGCTTCATTTTTTTGATACAAAGCGACATAATCAAACAAGTGGTTATTCACTTCATTGATTTTGGCAATTATTTTTTTGGTATTGTTAAAATAGTAGGCAGATTGATATACGTTGTTTCTAACAATTATAATTACGCATAATAATTCAAGTAGTAGAAACAACAAAACATGAAGTTTTCGCTGTATGTACTTGAAAATAGAATTCATTTAAAATCAAGAATTCATTAAAAATTTAAATCTACCGATGTTTTTAAGCGCTATACCAGTTCCACGAACAACAGCCTTAAGTGGGTCTTCAGGAATGTGAACAGGTAATTTGGTTTTGGCGGACAAACGCTTATCCAAACCTCTTAATAAAGCTCCTCCACCTGTTAAATAAATACCAGTTTGGTAAATATCAGCAGCTAATTCTGGTGGTGTATTTTCTAAAGCCTTAAGAACAGCTTCTTCTAATTTTACAATCGATTTATCAAGTGCTAGCGCTATTTCAGAATACGAAACAAAGACTTGTTTTGGTATACCAGTCATTAAATCTCTTCCGTACACAGCGTAATCTTCAGGCGGATTGTCTAGTTCTGTTAATGCTGAACCAACATTAATTTTTATTTTTTCTGCAGTACGTTCACCCGTCAAAAGGTTATGCTGACGTTTCATGTACTCTGCAATATCGGTATTAAACTCATCTCCTGCGACACGAATAGATTGGTCGCAAACAATACCTCCTAAGGCTATAACTGCAATTTCTGTAGTTCCACCTCCAATATCAATAACCATGTTTCCCATC
>JBIPNH010000118.1:0-7257 GCA_044373665.1 Bacteroidia bacterium | reverse complement strand
TACGTTTTCTAACCAATACCAACCAAACGAAAAAAGATATCCTAACACTTCTGCCTCTTATACTGTAAAATACAATGTTAATACTGAACACGGATGTAGAGACTCAGCGACTACGGAAGTTCATTTATTAGAACGACCTATTGCTAAATTCGCTATTAATGACAGTATTCAATGTTTTAACACTCACAATTACACCTTTACCAATAATACAACCTTTAGTATTTTAAATACTTTGAGTTATAATTGGGATTATGGTAACGGCGTAAAAAGTTCAGGTATTCAAGCACTCCCTGCAACATACCCAACAGCTGATTTCTACCCTATTGAATTAATTGTATCATCGTCATTAACCAATTGCTTTGATACTAGCTCCCAAAATATTGTTGTAGCACCTATGCCTCAAGTTGATTTTACTATCAATAACGATTCTCAGTGTTACTTTAACCATGCCTTTGTTTTCAATAATACTAGTTTGGTTAAATTTGGAAATTTAAGCTATAAATGGTTATTCGATGATGGCACCAATCTAACAAGTAAAGATGCTGCCAAAAAATATGCGCAAGAAAATTACTCTAAAGTTAAATTGATTGCAGAAAGCAACTACAATTGTATCGATTCAACACAAAAAATAACTGGATTCTATGCAACTCCTCGTGCTGACTTTAATATCAATGACAATGTTCAATGTGTAAACAACAATTTATTTAATTTTAGTAATACCTCACAACTAAGCAGAGGAACCTTTACTCAAAAATGGTCAATCAGCGATGGTTCAATTTCCAATAACCTGAATTTCAACAACAAGATTTTCACAGTAAATGACACTCAATCTGTACAGTTAGTCGTTATTACAAACAAAGGCTGTACGGATACTATCCTTAAGAAAGTTTACGTTGAAAAAGACAAAAACTTTAGCATCAATTATTTAACGGACCTTGAACAATGTCTTCGTCAGAATAGGTTCGGATTTTCATTTAGTAAAAACCTAGCTAAAATTAACATCCAACAGTTGAAATGGAACATGGGAGATGCAATGGAATACAACGCGCCTTCGGTTCAACACAGTTACAATAATGACAGTCAATTTTTGGTTCAGTTAATCATAAATACAGACAATAATTGTAAAGACACAAGTTCTGTATTGGTTACTACGCATGTTCATCCAAACAGTGATTTCACAACAGATGCAGTTTGTTTCCCTGAACCTAATGAATTTGCCAATTTATCAAACATTAAAAAAGGAACTATTGTAAAAAATGATTGGACAATGGAAGACCAAACAAATTACACTAGTTTTGAGCCATCACATCGCTTTAAATCAGCAGGAATTTACAATGTTAAACTCATCTCTACCTCTGACTTTGGTTGTACAGATACTCTTTCAAAAACAAAAGTTGCTTTGGTTAAAGAAAAACCTTTGGCCTCATTCAATTTCAGTCAATTGAAAACAATTGTTGCAGATGAAACCAGACTTCAAATGCAAAACCAGTCTTCGCTCAACTCTAATTCATTTATTTGGCAGTTCTATTCTCAAGGGATTAATACCGACAAAAATCCAATTGTTTCTTTCCAAGATACAGGTAACTTTCCTATTACACTTGTGGCATTTACCAAAGAAGGGTGTAGCGATACTCTTACTCGATACACAGGTAGTGTATTCCCTGATTTTAATATTTATATTCCCAATGCATTTAGCCCTGACAACAATAATAAAAATGAAGTTTATAAAGTTGTAGGGAGTAAGTATGTTTACAAATTCAAAATGTCAATATACAACAGATGGGGCGAAAAAGTATTTGAAACCACAAATATCAATGAAGGTTGGGATGGCAAATATAAAGGTTCTGTTTGTATGGAAGGCACCTATTTAGTAAAAATAGATACAGCACCTTTCAACGGCCCTTTCAGAAGCTACGAACAAGCTGTTCTATTGTTGCGCTAATTTTTCTTATATAGTAAAAAAGACTTATTTTTGCCTTTTGAATAGGGAATTTATAATTCCTTAATATTAAACAACTATGGATTTTCAAATTCTACTTACCAATCTATCAAATCCTACTCTCCTGTTTTTCCTTTTGGGAATAATTGCAACATTAGTAAAAAGTGACTTAGAGATACCTCCATCTTCTAGCAAATTCATTTCCTTGTATTTACTGTTTGCTATTGGTTTCAAAGGCGGACAAGAGTTAGCGCATAGTCCATTTACGATTGAGATTTTTTATTCCATATTGTTTGGATTATTCATCTCTGCATTGATTCCTTTTTACACTTTTTTTATCCTTAAAAAGAAATTAAGTATCAGCAATGCAGGTGCAGTGGCTGCCACTTATGGCAGTGTTAGTGCTGTAACTTTTGTGTCCGCTGTTTCATTTATAGAGTTACAAAACATCCAATTTGATGGTCACATGGTAGCAGTAATGGCATTAATGGAATCGCCAGCCATTATTGTAGGTGTAATTTTAATGAAACATTACGATAAAGATTTGAAAACCAGTGAGAGAACCTCTAGTATTATCAAACATTCTATTACCAACGGTAGTGTATTGATGATTTTAGGTAGTTTAATTATTGGTATAATTGCTGACAGTAAACAAGCAGAAGGTATTAAACCATTTACAACTGATATTTTTAAAGGCTTTTTAGCTTTATTTTTACTCGAAATGGGAATGGTAACAGCCAAAAGAATATCCTCTTTTAGAAAATATGGATTCTTTTTGAGTGTATTCGCATTGGTAGTTCCCGCTATCAATGGTTGTGTAGTTGCATACACGTCAGGATTCTTTATGCATGACATTGGCAATCGTTTTATCTTTTCAATTCTTGCGGCCAGCGCTTCGTACATTGCAGTGCCTGCAGCAATGAGAATAGCAGCACCTAGTTCTGACCCTGGACTATATATCCCTATGGCATTAGGCGTTACCTTTCCTTTTAACATAACCATTGGGTTTCCTTTATACTACACTATAATAATGAGCACATTATGATCAAAATAAAATCAACACTTCTGTTTATTGCCCTTATTCAATTATCAATTGTAAAAGGACAATCAAGTTACTTTCCACCTCTTACGGGAAACAATTGGGATACCCTTTCCCCTCGTTCTTTGAGTTGGTGCAATGACAAAATTGACAGTTTGTATCAATACCTTTCTTCGCAAAACACTAAATCGTTTATTTTACTAAAAGATGGCAAAATCGTTTTGGAAAAATACTTTGGTACACACACCCAAAATGATGCATGGTATTGGGCCAGTGCTGGTAAAACTTTAACAGCAACTATGGTTGGTATTGCTCAACAAGAAAACTTACTTTCAATTGATGATACTTCTTCTAAATACTTGGGAAAAGGATGGACTAATTGCACACCTGAACAAGAGTCAAAAATAACAGTCAAAAACCAATTGTCAATGACAAGTGGATTAGATGATGGCGTTCCTGATCCATTTTGTACGCTTGACACTTGCCTTGTATATAAATCGGCTTCTGGAACAAGATGGTCATATCACAATGGACCATATACACTTTTGGATAAAGTGATAGAAAATGCGACTGGTACAACCTTGAATAATTATACCACCCAAAAATTAAAATCAAAAATTGGAATGACTGGTTCGTTTGTAAAGGTTGACTATAACAATGTATATTTTAGTACCGCCAGAAGTATGGCTAGGTTTGGATTATTGATTTTGAATAAAGGTAAATGGAACGGAAATGCTGTATTAACCGATACAAATTATTTTAGAGAAATGACTAACACGTCACAATCACTTAATCTTTCATACGGTTATTTATGGTGGCTTAATGGTAAACAATCTTTTATGGTTCCGCAGTCGCAAGCAGTTATAAACAGCATATTTAGCCCAAATGCTCCAATGGACAATATTTCTGCATTGGGTAAAAATGGACAATTCATCAATGTATCTCAAACTAATAAAATGGTATGGATTCGGATGGGTGATGCGCCCGACCAAGGAGATGTCCCTTTTTTATTGAATGATAAAATTTGGCTATACATCAACCAATTAAATTGTAACAATACCTCTGTCAATCAAAATACACTCAATAAAACCAATATTTTCCCTAATCCAAGTAAAGGAATTATAAATATTGAATCAGATAGAGAAATTGAAAAACTATTTTTATACAACAGTTTAGGTCAGGAAATATTGCAGACAGAGGTAAATAATCAATCTACTGTTTTGAATTTCAAAGAGGTAAATGAAACTATTTTGGTTTTAAAAATCACTTATAAAAATGGTGATTCTTCGGTTCACAAAATAATTAATGAATAAAAAATGCCGCTATAGTTTAATTATAGCGGCATTTTAAAAAGGGTTAAGTTGTTAGATTATCTGACAATAACAGGAAAGTTGATTTCAACATCCGTTTCACCTTTGTCTGCTGAACCATCTTTAATACCTGGTTGGTGCTTAAGGCTAACCAATAATTGACCATTAGAAGCGGTTCCTGATTTCCATTTACTTAACAAACCTAAAGGCAAATTTTTACTGTCTTTGTCCGTAATTTGAATTGAAAGATTAACAGCTGTAATTTTGTAAACTATTAAATGTTCATCAGCTTCTTCTTTAATCTCCTCTGTAATGTCCTCCACAGGATTTTTAGACTCATCAAGCATAAATACAGAACACAGATAAACGGATTCACTTTTTAACCGAATAGTATCCAATTGTGTTGGAGGATTTCCACCTTCGCCATCCAAATCTTTGAAATAAACGGTTTGAATGATATTGGTAAGAGAGTCTTTCAACTCTATTTTAAAAGTAGTAATTAGTTCACTTTCATTTTTAGGTTCATCAGCAGGCTTTGGGTCGTCTGATTTACAAGCAGAAAAACTAATTGAAAGGGCCGAAATAACGACCAATGACGCGAAAAATTGATTTTTTAATTTCATATTTATTATTTTTTTTGGGTTTTTATATTCAGGGGTATATTCAGTTTAACGATAAAGTTTCTTCCTGGTTCATCCACAAAATATCTGAATCGATTCAGATAGTCGCGGTAACGGGTATTAGTGATATTTAAAACGGTAAAGTGAATTTGGAAAATTTGCTTGTGAACTACAAATTCATATTCCAAATTAGCATCAAAACGGAAGTAAGAAACGGGAGGTTCTTTAAAATCCATTTCAGGCAAAAGGCGTTTCTGCTGAGCGGTATAAAGCATCTGAGGCTTAATTATCCATTTTTTAAGTTTGTATTCTACAGAAAAACGATTCGACATTGGGGGCATTTGGTTTAAAAATCGAGAGGGAGACAATTGATTTCCATAGAGTAAAAATGTTTGGTTATTCAAAGTTAAGTTGGGGGATAATTCCACCTTTAACAAAGTATTTATTCCATAAATTTCGGCATCGTATTGTTCGTATTTAAACACAGGAAATGCGCCTCTTATGGTTAATTGCGCTTGAGTATCTGGCACAAGATTGATAAAATTATTGATTCGTTTGTAATACAATTCAGCTTCAAATTGGATTTTTTTGGTGTGTAGGTGATAACTGATTTGTTGGTTAAAGGAACGTTCAGGCTTTAAATTGGGGTCACCAACTTCTATGGTTGCCAAACCTTGATGTAAGCCATTTATATACAACTCATTGGGCATTGGTGGTCGCCATGAACTGGCATGGGTTAAAGTAATGAAAGAGTTTTTATTTAATGGCGCTTTCATTTGCGTGTGATAGGTAAATCCGTTAAAAAACAAATCTTTTGTGGTGCGTACCCCTTGATTCCATAAGTAGGCTTTGATTGATTTTACGTCATTTCTTACACCGGCTTCAAAATGCACTTTTTTGATGTCCCATTCTGAAATAAAGTAAGCCGCACCGCTGTTATGAATAAATCCAGGGATGACAAATCGACCCGAAAAAGCATTGGTTTGATGAAGCCCATAAACTCCTAATTTAAAATTGACATGGTGAAAGTCTTTCTTACTCCATACCAAATCTGTCATGGTGGATTTAATGAGGTAATCAAAGGAGGCGGCGGTATTGCTTGAGTTAGCTGAACGTAAAATATCAAACTCTTGTCTGTGATTTTGCTGATAAGAAACAATCCATTCGAGTTTATTATTGGCATTGAAAAGGAAATTCCATTTTTTCTTAAGTAACTGATGCGAAATAGACTGAAACGGTCTGTTAATATCATACGTAAAAAAACCTTTATCCGTTGGCTCGTCTCTGTTAATTGCCAACTTCAAATCGGTCAAATTTCCAATATGTGCCCCTTGGTAAATCGCGATTTTATTATTAAAAAAGCTATAAAACAAATCGAGCTTCACTTTAGTGGTTTGATAGGCCAACATGGCAGCAGCATTGTTTTCTCGTTTACCGGTGTTGTTCAAATAGTAATTGGGGGTTTTAATATTGCCCGACTGCGCCAAGGTGCCATAAACGCGCCAAAATAATGGAAACTTTGTCGATACTTTTTTTCCCAACTGAAAGGAAGTGGATATCCCTCGTCCATTCGATTGAGCGCTTGAATTGATATTTCCTTTTAATTGATTCGTTCTTTCTTTGAAAATCGACTGAGGATTCACCAATACAACTCCTCCTATGCCATCAGAAGCATACCTCAAAGCTTCGGCCCCTTTAATCAATACAATTTCTGTAGCTATGTTACCATCTATTTCGGGTGCGTGGTCTAAACCCCAATTTTGCCCTTCTTGCCTCACATCATTATTTACCAATATAACTCTACTTCCAACCAAACCGTTAACCATAGGTTTTGCAATAGTTGAGCCTGACTTAACCAATACAACACCTGCAATTCCAGACATCATATCCGCTATAGACTGCCCTTTTTTGGCGTTTATCTCTGATAAGTTCAAAGAATTAAAATCATCGTCTTCGTGATGGGTGTGCATTGTTATTTTACCACCTTGTAATTCAATATCAGTGTGTTTAATATACACCACAATAAAGGTATCTTTAGTAATGTTTAGTTTAAGGTGCAAATGCTCGCATTGTAGGTGACTGATATGTATATCGTATTCACCAGCACACACTTCATTGATTTGAAACTCACCACGTTTGTTGGTATAAGTTCCTTTTTTGTTTTCTTCGAGTTGCACATAGGACAATTCAAGTGGTGTATTTTCGGAACTATCAATTACAATTCCCTTTATCGTAAATAAACATTGGGCTTTCGCTGATGGATTTCCTAATACAAAAAAGGCAATAAAGAGTACAGTACTTATCAATAAAGAATAAGTATCACACAGGAATGTAATATTTAATTGGGTG
>JBIPNH010000023.1:0-25888 GCA_044373665.1 Bacteroidia bacterium | reverse complement strand
CCACAGCGCTATAAAAAGAGACAAAGTAAACATGTGCGGTTGGGATACCAGTAATGCCATGGCTAGTGGTGTTTTAGCCCAATGTTTTAGTTGGTACGCCGGTTGTTTTTCACCCGGTTTGGTGTGGTATACAGAGGAAATGGATATTCGTTTTAGAGTAAAGCCCACCGCATCTACTAATTGGTTATACACCACAGGAAATGCCAATAGCAATCAATTTCATTTTGAATCTGTAGCCACACATGAACTAGGTCATGGACACCAATTAGGGCATGTTATCAGTTCGCCTGTTGTAATGCACTTTGCTATTGCAAATGGGCAAACAAAACCAAGTTTAACAAATAATGATATCAATTGCGGCACATATGTCGTCAATAAAAGCGGTACAGCAGTTTGTGGCAGATTAAAACACAATAAATTAAGTTCAGGTAATTGTGCTTTAGTAGCCCCTGTATCTAATTTTACTATTTCCAAAAATCAGCCTTGTAAAGATGAAATCATTCAATATACAGATTCATCCGTAGGTAACGTATCCGCTTATGTTTGGAATTTTGGAACAGATGCCACTCCAGCAACAGCGAATACAAAAGGACCACATTTGGTAAAATACAGTTCGGGAGGGACTAAAACAGTGTCTTTAAAAATTACAACAGCAGCAGGTGATTTTACCAAAAATAAAAACTATACGGTTATTTCCGACACTAAAATAGTTCCTAAATTTACATTCAGTGTAGCCGAAAAAGCAAAGGTGAGTTTTGTAAATACCAGTAACAATCCTTTGTCAAGTGAATGGGTTTTTGGCGATGGTGATTCAGCTTTTACTTTAAATGCCAATCATACTTATAACAACGGGGGCATCTATCAAGTCAAGTTAAAAACCCAAAATTTGTGTAATACACATGATACAACGATTGCAGTAAAAATAGCTTCGATTGATTTTACACACAGTGAAGGAAGTTTTTGTATTGGCGAAAAATTAGTTTTCCAAGATGCAAGTGATAACAATGCTTCATCGTGGCAATGGAGTTTTACGGGAGGTGTTCCGGCAACTGCAAGTGGCAAAGGTCCTCACGCCGTTCAGTTTAGTTCAGCAGGTGCAGTCAACGCGACATTAACAGTAGGTGTTACTGGTTCGCCTAATCATATTTATACCAAAACAGCCTTGGCTACTATAGGAAATGACACCTTTAGTAATGCTAGTTTTACTTATGTTTATCAAGGGTCAAACGGAGTAGGGTTTGTTAATTTATCCAAAGGAAGTAGCAATACTTATAAATGGAATTTTGGAGATGGAGACAGTAGTAATCAAAAAAATCCAAGTCACAGGTACAGTAATGCCAACAATCAAATGGTAAGATTAACAGCTACAGGCGTTTGTAATACACACGATACCACAATAGCACTTCGTAATTTCACCAATTTGGTGTTGTTAGAGAAGAACAGTAAATTTAAAATTGTACCTAATCCAAGCAATGGAATTATAATGATATCAGCTCCCAAAAATGAATTGATATTGCTCGAGTTATACGACGCAATGGGTCGTAGAATAGTGTTTAAAACGGTGAGCACCAATGTTGCTATTTCAGACTTAGGCTTGGCAAAAGGGATGTATCTTGTTAAAGTTACACAGGCTGATTACTCAGAAATATTGAAATGTTTGGTAGATTAAAGGCTTTTTAATTTGAAAAATAGGTAAAAAAAGATTGGTTTTGCCCTTTTATTGTTTTACAAATTGTTATTTAAACAAATATAAAAAAACTCAAAAAAACGGGAAGAATTTGACTGTTTGAGGGTTTTATTTTAGACTAATAATTTTTTTAAAATTTTCTAATATGCTGATAATCAGTTAATATTATATTAATAAAAAAATAGTTTTTTAATTGCTCAAAAATCCTACTTTTGCAATTTATAGAATTAATATGTATTGGACATTAGAATTAGTATCTTATTTAGATGACGCTCCTTGGCCTGCTACAAAAGACGAATTGATAGATTATGCAATTCGTTCAGGCGCACCTATGGAGGTTGTAGAAAATTTACAAGAGCTTGAAGATGATGGGGAGCCGTACGAAAGTATCGAAGAAATATGGAGTGATTATCCTACGGATGATGACTATTTCTTCCACGAGGATGAGCATTAAATTGCTTAACCAAAAAACACTTTCTTACGTTCTTTCAATGTTTCAGGGTTACGTGTTTCGCTGAGTGTTGTTGTTTCAATAACACTGATTATAGGCTTATGCACTTCTTTCTCAGCCACACTTTGTTCCAAAAAATGATTTAATAGCAATTTTTCTTGCACTTCAGGCATGTTGTTGTATTTGCTTAAGCGCGAAATTTCAATTTGACGCGTAGACAAACAAAGACTAATTGAATTATCCTCTTTTTTAAGTTCAATGAAATTTTGTTCCAATAATTCTTCAATCTGTGGACTTAATTTTTCACGTTCTATTGGATTAGAAAAATCATCTAACTTAAGAAAACCACGTTTCAATAAAGTTTTGGTTAATGTGATATTTTGAACAAATTTACTAGGCAAGTTGGTTTCAAAGACAGAGAAAAACAAATGATTAGAAGCTATTTTCTCAGAAGTACTCAACTCATCAAATCGGATATGTGTTCTGAAAACCTGTAACAAGGTTGTTTTGCTGTCCTGTAATTCGACTGTAACAAACTCTATTAGCTCTTTTAAGGCATTGTCGGCAGAACGACTCTCCTTGTTATAGTGATGGTAAAAATAACGCTCTAAATTGATGTTAAAGACTATTGAGCCAAACATTTTCCAAAGTCTGTAGTTCAACCACAAAATAATTTGTCGTTGATTGCCAAAACTGAAATGATTGTGAGTATGCCATTGAATGAAAGTGTATAGAATTTCTTCTAATTCATTGTAAGCTTCTGTTTCAAGTTCCCAAGCTTCAAACTGTTGTTTTAACTCAACAGGACATTCCATGGTTTTGTGAATGTTTGAAGAAAACAAGTCGAATGATTGGGTGTTTATTTGTGCCGAATTGTCTTTCAGCAAGACTTCGAAAAGGGTATTGGGTGACTTGGTATTTAAGTCTGCAAACTGTTCGAATGATTGATGGTATTGTTCGGTTTCTTTTTTAAGTAAAATATTGCGACAGATTTTACTTTCTAAAAATTCAGGCAATAATAACAAATCTATGTTTTGATTAACAAGACAGGCATACCAAGCAGATTTTTCTTTGAGTGTTTGTTGTAAAAGTGGTTTTTTGAAACTGTCACCGATGGGCAGTTTATTATAAATTTTGGAGACCTCAAGAAATGCACGCTCAAGTTTTGAGATGTCGCTTTCAAACTTTATATGTAATTCTTTGAACATGTTACTTTTCAACCGATTTTGTGTCAACAAAGTTATTGATGTAAAGTGCATGTTACTAAATGTTTAATTCACAAAGTTATCAAACTGTCTTTTAAAATGGTGGGTATAGTCGTTTAAAAATGGCAAAGCCCTTGTAAACACTCACTTTTTTTCTATCTTTTTTTCTATTCAATCACGTTTTTGAATATTTTTTCTTTCTTTTTTTATTTTGGTTGTCATACCGACGGAGGAGGTATCTCGGATCTCATCTGAAAGCTGTCGGAAAAAAGATGTCTCCTTCGTCGACATGACAGCCGAAGGAGATAGTTAATAGTTATTTGTTAATAGTAGAGACGCCTGTTAGGTTTTTTGAATATAAAATAATCCTACAGAGGAGGAAAATAATCATAGCCACGGGTTTTAACCCGTGGTTATGAGCGAACCCACACAATTTTTTTGGCGACTTTTTTGCTTTTTTCCTGCAAAAAAGATGACAAAAAGAGTTTGGGGGAGGACCTCACCCACTAGGCTGAGCCTAGCCACGGCCGACCCCTCTCTCTCGGCTTAGCCGAGAAGAAGGGAGAAAGAACCGCTAACATTTGAGTTGAGTTTTCTACTTCGAATGAAATTTTATCTTAACTTAAAATTCTTTTTTTCTTTTAATGTTAAAAGAAACAAAAACCACCACCCAATCATAAATTCCGTTTTTGTGGCTGCAACCTCGGCTGCCTATCCACAAAAGGGAATCCCGCAATTCAGCGGGACTTATTGGCTGTTCCGATGCCTCGGAACACAGCCGCACGGGAACTTGTTTCTATACTTTTTACAAGTATTCAAGGTTTCCAAACGTGCCATTCAATGCGGTGGTTTTTGTGGGTTTAGATTTTTTTGGGTTACCTCAAAGGAAGTTCCTCGAGTGGACTCGAGGAAATCACCTGTAGAGGTCAAAAAAAGCAAACCCTCAAAAATTTATTTAGCTCTGTAAATAAAAGCCTCATTGTGGCACTAGCTTTTTCTTTGGGTAGCTTCGCTGCTACTTCGTGGTCTTTCTTTTTTGCAATGAAAAAAGAAAGTAGAGACATGAAGTAAATAAAAAATATTGTAGTAAATCCGAATATTTTTGAATGTAAACATCCAAGTAGCTTTGCCGGAAAGCTGTCAAGAAAAACTGTCTTCATTGTCGACATGACTGCAGAAAGGTCTAAACCTAGCCAAGATTAAATTAAATTCAAAATACCCATTTTAAGGGCATTGATATTGGTTTTTTCGGTAGCAGATACAAACACTATGGGCGCATGTTCTTTGCTCAACCAACTTTTTTCAAATTCCGTTAACGAGGTGTCAGGATTTTGTTTGATGTATTCGTCAATTTTATTAAAAACCAATAAGGTTGGTTTTTCTTTTGCCCCTATGTCAAACAACGTTTGTTTTACCAAGGTCATTTGATTCTCAAACTCAGGATTTGAAATATCAACCACATGCAACAGAACATCCGCTTCCACTACCTCTGCTAAGGTGCTTTTAAAACTCTCTATCAATAACGTAGGTAACTTGCGAATGAATCCTACGGTATCACTTAATAAAATCGGAATAAACTGTCCTTCATTGTGTGGGTCTTCAAACACCACTTTTCTAACAGTAGAATCCAAGGTAGCAAACAATTTATTTTCTGCCAACACATCGGCTCTACTCAACAAATTCATAATGGTACTTTTTCCAACGTTGGTATATCCAACCAAAGCCACTCTTTTTTTATCGGTTCTGCTTTGTCTTTGAACTTTGTTTTGTTTGTCAATAAGGGCCAATTTTTCTTTAAGGTCGCTGATATTGCTTCTAATAACCCTTCTATCGGTCTCTATCTCTGTTTCACCCGGACCTTTCATTCCTATACCCCCTTTTTGTTTGGACAAGTGAGTCCACATTTTGGTAAGTCGAGGTAGTAAATATTGGTTCAATGCCAGTTCCACTTGGGTTTTTGCTTGGGCACTTTTGGCGTTCTTAGAAAAGATATCTAAAATCAACAAACTGCGGTCAATGATTTTAACCTCTTTAAAGTTTTTTTCAATATTTCGGATTTGCGAAGGCGATAATTCATCATCAAAAATAACCACATCGGCTTTATGAAAACCTACCAAATTGACCAATTCTTGCAATTTTCCTTCTCCAATAAAAGTGCGTGGGTTGGGGTAATCTAGGTTTTGGGTGAGGCGTGCCGCAGTTTTTGCCCCTGCGGTGGCTGTTAGTGCTTGGAGTTCATCTAAGTATTCTGCTAACTTATTTTCAGGGTCGCTTTTTTTGTGAACGCCAACTAATATAGCGATTTCTTGTTTCTTGGAGGTATAGTAAAAATCAGGTTTCAATGTGGCATTAAATTCTGTTTGTAAAAATAACACAAAGCTTGTAATTTAGCCATTTAATTTACATAAATTTTGTTTGCCCGTTTTATCCCTTTTTACTCTCGTTTTATTCTACTGTTGTTAGCGGTAGGATTTTATCTGTGTTTGGGAGCGCAACAGGTGGTTTGGGCCAATAAAAACAACCTCGATAAAAAAACAAATTTTACCAAAGTAATTGGGCAAAACCAACACGGGGTTTTTGTGCTTAAACATAAAAACAGTTCGTTCAAAAAGTATTTTATAGTGGAACATTTCGACAAGAAAATGAATTTGTTGCGCAATAAAATGTTCAAAATAAACAATGCACAACTTGAAAAAATAATCGTTAATAACGATGGTTTTGTGTTCTTTGTTAAGAATTTCGACAAAAACAATGTCAAGCGATTGTCCATGCATTTTGTCGATTCTAGTTTGAATGAAATCAAAAAAATAGACATACATCAAACAGGTATTAATGCCTTTACGCCGCTTTACAAAATTTACTATAACACGGACAAAACCTTGTACATGATTGCCTCTGTTTCCGATTCTTCCAACCAATCTATTCTTCAATATCACTTGGTGAAAAATCAAGAAATACAGGTGCAAGGTCGTTTTGTATTGCCTTATGCTTTTGATGAAATGTACATAGGAGATGGATGCATTGACAACAGTGGACAATTGTTTTTTTTGATATCACAGTCGCAAAAGTTTAAAAGTAAAAATGCCTCTGATTTTTTTCATTATGTAATGGCATTTAATCCAAATTCGCTCAATTTTCAATCGCAGTTGATAAACAACGAAAAAACCTATTTATCTAACTACCAATTGGTGTACAATTACCAAACAAATAAAGTGCAAGCTTGTGGTTTTTATGGTGAAAATTATGAGGATGAAAACTTGGGGTATTTTATTATTTCAATTCTACCAAACACTTTAAAACCCGAACACATTGTTTTCACGCAAATAGAGAGGAGCATAGTCGCACAAATTATTGGGGTAAAAAGTGAATCGAAAGGCGAAAATTTGAACAAATTTGACATCAAAAAAATGATTCCCAAAGCCAATGGCGGATTAGTAATGATAAGCGAAAGGGCTTTTGTAACCACACAAAGTGATATTTTTTATATCAACGGCGTACCGCAAAGCAGTTATGCCAAAATATTTAACAACGACGAAGTTTTAATTATCAGTTTAGACAGTGTTTTCGAACCACAATGGACCGATGTGGTAAACAAAACTCAATCCTCTATCAACGACGGTGGTTTTTACAACGGGATAATTACCATGGTGAACGACGACGAGTTTAATATTCTATACAACGACCGCATTAGTGCCAATGCCGATATTGTTCAAATCAGTTATAACGAATTTGGCAGAATGACTAAGAAGATAATACTGAACAACGACCAATATTACGCCCTACTTATTCCGGCAGAAAGCAGACAGGTTAATGCCAATAGCATCGTTATTCCGGTTAATCAAAACAGAGATTTCACCTATATAAAACTCATTTATTGATACGTTTATTTTCAAATAACTACAACCAAACTATTTTTTTTCTAATAGTATTTGCC
This sequence comes from Bacteroidia bacterium, assembly GCA_044373665.1. GTDB lineage: Bacteria > Bacteroidota > Bacteroidia > NS11-12g > UBA955 > JABMMZ01. Next base: position 18,611 of record JBIPNH010000023.1, on the reverse strand, counting down.
TTCGGACTCAGAAGTTCAGGTTTTGTTACGCCCTATGTTAATACCAATGCGCCACTGGCATTGAATTATATACAGCAAATATTTAACTATATCAACTATTATCCGCAGCTTGGTTTTTTTGTTTCCACGTTTTTGGTCATCATTGCTGCTTTGGTGTTTAACCGCATTTGCAATAAACATGGATTGGTCATTGTTACCTCCTATTTGCCCGCGTATTTTTACATAGTATTGAATTCGGTGTTTGTGGATCAGTTTTATGCCGGTCCGGTGTTATTTGTTAACTTGTTCATGATTGTATCTTTGGGTTCTATCTTGAATTTATACCATTCCGATTCACCTTATTTTTCCTTGTTTTCAGCTTCCTTTTTGGCAGGATTAAGTGCTTTATTGAACACCACTTACATGGTATTTTTTGTGATAGTATTGTTGGGGATTAATGTGTTTAGACCTTTTAACTTTAGAGAGCACATATCGGCTTTTGTAGGGTTTTTAATGCCTTTGTATATTGGCACTATGTTGAATTATCTGATAAACGGTAATTTCTTGCCTTTTTATATATTCTTTCCCGACTATGGTAGTTTTAACAATCAGTTTTGGGCCTTAAAATCCATGTTGCCATTTTTGGGATTTATTTTTGTTTTGGCGATAGTGAGGATGAATAAGAATTACTTCAGAAATACCATTAAGCAGCGGCGTGCTATACAGTTAATGGTGTTAACAATTGTTACTTGTGTGGTGTTAATGACCACGGGCAAGCAGAATCCTAAGCAAGAATTTTCATTTGTAGCCTTTCCATTGGCCTTTTATTTCTCCTATTATTTCACCAATAGCCGTTTTAATTTCTTGAAGGAATTACTCAATATTTTACTCATTGCCGGTATCATCTTTTTTCACTATTGGGGGTAGGGTAAAGAGAAAAAGTAGTTTTTAAAATCAGAGGTATTTAAATAAAAACTAACAGTATTGTTTTGTTAAAAATTTTTAGGATGATTATCATTATTATTGCATAAAATAGTTAGGATTAATTAAAAAGTAAAATGACAAAATCCTTATAAAACAAAACTAAATATAGAGCTGAAAACCATCAATAAACTAGTCCAAATAGCATGAGTAATTTAAAATTATTTGAGAGCAAAAAAGTCCGTACACATTGGGATGAAGAAAATCAAATCTGGTATTTTTCTGTAATAGATGTTATAGAGATACTAACGGGCAGTAGCATACCCAAGCGCTATTGGAGCGATTTAAAGAAGAAATTAACTAAGGAAGGTAGTCAGTTGTACGAAGAAATCGTACAACTGAAATTTGAAGCCACAGATGGTAAAAAATATGCCACAGATTGTTTGGATACACCAAATTTACTTCGTCTGATTCAATCCATTCCATCTCCAAAAGCAGAGCCATTTAAACAGTGGTTGGCAAAAGTGGGTTATGAAAGAATGCAAGAAATTCAAGACCCTGAAATGAGTTTAGACAGGGCGAGAGAAAACTGGCAGAAATTGGGCAGAAGTGAAAAATGGATTCAGCAAAGAATGACGGGTCAGGAAACTAGGAATAAGTTAACTGACTACTGGAAGGAAAGCGGAGTTCAGAAGTCAGATGAGTTTGCCTTCCTAACCAACATCATCCATCAGGAATGGACAGGTTTAACCATCAAGAATCATAAAGACTTAAAAGGTTTGAAGTCGCAAAATCTTCGTGACCACATGAGTGAAGCAGAACTCATTTTTACAGCCTTAGCGGAACTATCAACGCGACAAATTGCAGAAACAGAAAAAGCTAAGGGATTAGAACAAAATGCGGTTGCTGGTAAAAAAGGCGGCAAAATTGCTAAAGATGCAAGACTCGCATTAGAGGAAAAAACAGGCAAAAAAGTAATTACAAATGATAATTTTTTACCACCAATAAAAGACAAACTTAAACTAGATAAATAGTAATAAAGAAGTCCATTAATCATTACAAAAAAGCTAATTTGAGTATAACATAAGAACTCAAAAGTAAAAGTTAAACCAAATTAACAGACAAAAACAAATCTTAGATTTTAAAATGTGTCATTTTAAGATTTTCTTTTAGAAAATGGATATTATATAATTTGAGATTAGGCGATTATATTATAGTACCTTAAAAACATGTGTATTAAATACTGAACTAATGGTATTTTAAAGTAAAATTTTTAGGATGATTATCTCTATTATTGCATTAAATTATCTTTACTGTGGCTATAAATTCTCAAACTAAACTAACATTCTCGGGCCATGATTCCTTTCATTGCAGACATTTGTGGCTTAAAAAGGGGTATGATTATATTAAAAAAGGGAAAAAGTTTTCTGATAACGATTCTGTGGTTGAATTAGGTGTTGGAAAGAACATGGTTGCATCTATTAAGAATTTTATAAAAATAGTTCAAAAATTATAAAATGGATAATTCATTCTTCATTTTTACAGACAAAGTCAATCCAGTTCAAATAGAAAGATTTCATATTTGCACTTGGGAATTTAACAATGACAGTTCATTAGTTGAATTTGGCTTTGAAGTGGCAAAAGAATCTATCACATCAAATCAGCTTTCTATATCCGTCTTTATTCCTTGGTTCACAAAATCTAGTGAAGTAATGGATTTATACGACAAGTTAAGCATTGCAGAAAATAGCAGATTTATTTTTAATGATTCTATTATCTCGACCGATTCTTCATTTGACGGTGGGAGAAACAAGTTAGGTGTTATTCACAAATTCTTAGATAGAAATGAGTTATGCGTTCTTCCTATTGTTATAGATAAGTCTGCTGATAAGTTTATAACTGTCACAATTAATTTACAACCCTATTTAGATTATAATTCAGAAGAAAAACCAAATGTATATTTCAGATTCTGGATTAAACCTGCTATTCCTTATATCTCAATGCGAAAAAAGGGAATAAGTAAATCCACTATTATTTATGATATTAAAGTGAATGAACGCAGGAACATTCCTGATGACAAAGTTGTATTTTTTAGCGATAAGGAATTTTGTGAGATAAAGAGTTGTTTTTCTTTCAATATTTTACCTAACAAATACGATATTGTCTTCTTTGATAATTCTTCATTAAAAAATGTCAGAACATTAGAGTATAACTCATTCAATAAATACCTTGGCGACAAGAGAGTAAAAAAAGATGAACTAATTGTAGTGTTCAATAAAAAACAAAATTCAGAGTCATTTTCTTTCTTCTCCATTTATTCAAAAGAACGTATTGGTCCAGGCCAATACGCTTTGGCAATTTTAATCAACATAATTTGTGGTGTTCTTTTATTCATTCCAGGATTCCGGGCTTCATCCAATCCTAAAATCTCACATATAGAAGTTTGGAAAGAATTACCTACTGAGATTTACATAGCACTTGGTATTGCACTGGCAACACTTATTTATTTTTTACTACCCTTAATTATCTCTCAGTTTAATAAAGGTTGGTTGTGGTTATTAAATAAAATCGTGCACAAAAAATGAAATGTATTTTTTGCAAGAATGACAGCACCAACTCTAAATCTGTAGAGCATATTATACCTGAAAGTTTGGGAAATAAAAGGAACATACTTCCTAAGGGTGTGGTTTGCGATGATTGTAATAATTATTTCGGAAATAAAATTGAAAAAATTGTATTAGAAATGACTTATTTCAAATCGTTAAGGAGCAGATTGATAATTGAGAATAAGAAGGGTAAATTGTTAAGAATGTCTGGACTAACAGAACAGGGAGAAAATGTAGAGATTGAATATTCAACCGAAGGAGAAAATATTTTTAAAGTTGTTTGTAAAGGCGAAAAAGCGTTTGCTTCCATAAATAATGGCAGCGATCTATATATACCTTTTATCCAAGTACCACCCTCTAATGATGTAAATGTTTCCAAATTTATCGGTAAAATTGCTTTAGAAGCTTTTGCACAAAGACTTTCAAAAACTGAAAATTGGCAAAATGATTTTGTTGAACATAAGGTATTGGATGAACTTCGATACTTTGTTAGGTATGGGAAAGGATACACTATATGGCCATATAATATAAGAAGAATATCGGATGAGCTTGAAATAAAGTACGATAAACAAAATAATAAAATATTGCATAAATTAAACGAATATGACTTCTTAATTCCTGACAAACCTACAATTAAAGGAGAAACTTATCACCTCGATAATTTATATTTTGTTTTAAATATATTAGGTATTGAATACTCAATTAACTTAACTAATTCGGGTTTAAATAGATATTTAATATGGTTATCTGACAATCAAAATAAATCCATTTTACAGATAGAAAAATCAGAATTTCATTCAATCTAAATTTATGAAAGCCCTATTAGACACAAATATTATCATTCACAGAGAAGCATCAAGAGTAATAAATCAAGATGTAGGTATTTTATATCGTTGGTTAGATAGAGCCAAATACACTAAGTGTGTTCATTCATTATCAGCAACTGAGATTGAAAAATATAAAAATAAAGAAACTGTCGATGCGTTTCAAATCAAATTAGATAGTTATGAGAGGATAGAAATTCCTTCACCTTTACAATTAGAGTTAAAATCTATTTCAGAAAAATATGACAAAAATGAAAATGATATTATTGATACTCAACTTCTAAATGAAGTGTTTGTTGGTAGAGTCGATATTTTAATTACTGAGGATAAAAAAATACGAAAGAAAGCGGATGAGTTAGGAATTGCAGATAAAGTTTTTACAATTGATTCTTTTTTGGAAAAAACGTTTGCTGAACACCCTGATTTAGTGGATTATAAAGTTCTCAATGTTCAGAAGTTGAAGTTTGGAAGGATAAATCTTGAAGATGATTTTTTTAACAGTCTCAAGGAAGATTATATAGGTTTTGACAAATGGTTTATTAAAAAGTATGATGAGGAAGCCTATATTACAGTTAACTCAAATAATGGGTTGCTATTGTCATTTTTATATCTAAAGGTTGAGGATCAAGATGAAAAGTATTTGGATATTAGTCCTTCTTTTACACAAAAAAAAAGACTGAAGGTTGGCACTTTCAAAGTCATCAATAATGGATTTAGGTTAGGTGAACGATTTATAAAAATCATTTTTGACAATGCTCTAAAGAACAATGTTGATGAAATATATGTAACAATTTTTGATAATAGAGATGAACAAAGAAGATTAATTGATTTATTAGAGCAATGGGGTTTTATTTTATGGGGAAAGAAAAATGAGGAACTTGTTTATGTCAGAGACTTCTCAAAAAATATTAATGATGTTAATCTAAAACAATCCTACCCATTTATTTCTAGAAATAAAGATTGTTTCATTGTCCCAATTTATCCAGACTATCATACCGAATTATTGCCAGATTCTATTTTAAATAATGAGTCACCTGAAGAATTTATTGAGGATTTTCCTCATAGAAATGGTATTAATAAAGTGTACGTTTCTCGTGCTTTAACACCTCATCCCCAAATTGGTGATATTTTAGTTTTTTATAGAACTGGTGGATATTATAAAAGTGTAGTTTCCACAATAGGAGTTGCACAAGAAGCTAAATATGACTTTAAAGATGAAGATGATTTTGTGTCATTTTGTCGAAAAAGCAGTGTTTTCCCAGAAGACCAACTTAGAGCAATGTGGCGTTATTCTCCCAACAGACCTTTTGTAGTTAGATTTTTATACATTTATTCTTTCCCTCATAGGATTAATATGAAAGAATTAATTGACCTACAGGTTTTGAGTGGTGTAAATGATGCTCCAAGAGGCTTTAAACAAATAACAAAAGAACAATTTAACAATATATTACAAGCAACAAAAAGTGATGAAAGTTTTATTATCGATTAAACCAGAATTTGCATACAAAATATTTGATGGCGAAAAAAGATTTGAGTTTCGAAAAGTGATATTCAAAAATCCAGATATAAGAACTATCGTTGTTTATGCATCGTCTCCAGTTCAAAAAGTCATTGGTGAATTTGAGATAGATGATATACTAAGCTCGTCTCCTAATGAAATTTGGAAATTAACTAAGAATTACTCAGGAATTTCTGAATTGTATTTTAACGAGTATTTTGAAAATAGGTTAGTGGCGCATGCCATAAAAATAAAAAACACAAAAAGATATAAGAGACCAATGTCATTAAAGGATGATTTTAATGTATTACCTCCTCAGTCATTTTTATACCTCAATGAAGAAGCTACTATATAATAATTAGAAATGCATAACGAAGTCTTTTATAACATCAGCAAAATCATAGAAAGAGATAGTAAGTCTACAACTTATAAGTTTGCTCTTTTGAGAGGAGTTATTGATATTATTCAAGACAATTCACCATATATTTCAATAAAAGAAAAATTTGTTGAAATACCTTTAGGGCTTCTTATTGAAAAATGGCTGATATACTATTATCCTATTCTACAATCTGAAATTTTAATTCCCCAGATTAATGGCGAATCAAACTTAGCTTTTAGCAATCAGTTAAAAAAACTAATTTCTGATTATGAAGTTCGTGGCGGCTTTTCAGTTTTTTATAATGATTTAAAGAGTAAAGGTATTCCTGAAGATTTGCAAAGTGATTTTTATGAACTTGCGAAAAAGTTGAGAGATACCATTACTAAAATGCCTATGAAATATATTGGTCGCTCTATTTCTAATGATTATTACTCTATATTCAATTACAAAAATAAATTAATCAAAATAAGTTCAACTTTTGATATTGAAACATTAATTAGAAATTTCGGAACATTCTATATACCTTTTGAATATTTTGAAGCCTTTAAAATATTAGGTAGTTTTATCAATGGACAAGATTCTATTCTTTTTAAATGGGCTGAATTTTCTGTAAGTGCATCTGGCAACAATCTATCAGTTGATAAGGTATTAAATGAAGTTTTAAAAAGTCCAATAACAATAAGAGAAATAAAAGAATCTAAAAAATTATATAAAGAAATTTTAAAGAAAGAGGGTATTGTTCATTGTGTTTGGACTGGAAAAAAAATTAAAAATTACGATATAGACCATTTAATTCCATTCTCAGTTTGGAAAAACAATGACCTATGGAATTTATTACCGTCTGAATCAAGCACAAATAATAAAAAAAGAGATAAAATTCCAACTCCAGAAATGATTGAAAGACAGAAGAATCATATTTTAGAATATTGGGAAATCATTTATGAAAATCAATCTAAAAGATTTCAAAAAGAAATTCAAGTTGCTTTATTAGGTAATGATTCTTTTGATACTTGGAAAAAGAATGGAATTATTCAATTGCAAAATAGTTGTAATTATTTAATTGAAAAAAGAGGGTTTCAGGAATGGAAAATTTAAAATCAAACATATACAGTCATTTAACCGCAAAGGAGAGAGACTCAATCTCTTTTCCAGCAAGGCATTTGCTCAAGAATAATTTGCTCAAAGGAAGAATCTTGGATTTTGGTTGTGGATTGGGTTCAGATGTTAATATTTTAAAGGAAAAGGGGTTTGATATACTTGGGTATGATAAATTTTATTTCCCTCAATTGCCCAATGATAAATTTAATACCATTATCTGTTTGTATGTGCTTAATGTTTTACAGAAAGAAGAACAAACAGAGGTTTTACTCAAAGTTTCTCAATTACTAAAACCAGGAGGCACAGCCTATTTTGCGGTAAGAAGAGATGTGAAATTTGAAGGTTTTAGAACGCATAAAATTCATCAAAAACAAACCTACCAATGTAATGTGGTTTTGCCTTACAATAGCATATTGTTAAATGAGTATTGCGAAATTTATGAATACAAACATTTTAATCAGTCAGAGGTAAATTTAGACAATAATTGTCCTTTTTGTAATCCTGATAAAGACAGAGAAATAATATTAGAATCTGCATCTGTTTTCGCTATTTACGACAAATTTCCTGTGAACAATGGGCATGCATTAATTATTCCAAAGAAACATGTTTCCAACTATTTTGAATTAAGCTTTAAAGAACAAAGTGCTTGTTGGTTTGTCTTGAACTCGGTTCAGAAAATAATTCAAGAAAAGTTCAATCCTGATGGTTTTAATATTGGCATCAATATCAATGAAACAGCTGGTCAAACAGTACCTCACGTTCACATTCATTTAATACCAAGATACAATGGCGATGTTGAAGAACCAAGAGGAGGTGTGAGAGGAGTTATTCCTTCTAAGAAAGAGTATTGATGATGAAAGAGAAAGGGATCTCTGTTTGTTTTTGATAAGTTATTAAATTTATTGATGTTTGATAACTAACAACAATGTTTGAATTTTTAAACCCTACGACTTCTCCTTCATATTTTAGTTTGCTTTCAAAATATGGAATCCCAAAATTTATTTTTTGACCAACTTTTATTTTCATGTAACACGAAATTAGTATTTGATATTGACTCAAAAAAAATTATTAGTGTAATTTTTTCCCTCACCATGCATCTTCCAATAATCCTTACCGTAGCTGCAAAAAATTTCTTCACCTGCTTTAATGTTTTTGCTGGCTACCAAACAAACCTGTTGTTTGTCGTTTAATGTAATGATACAGTTGTTTTTGAAGGCCGTTTGGGTTCCTGTGGCATCATTGGCGTATTTGGCAAAACACTCAGTGTGTTTGGAATCCATGGTTTTGCCGTTGAGTAAACTAATAAAATATTGGTCCTCCTTGCGCTCAGCCCGATGTTTTGCCTCAGCGTGTGTGAGTAATTCACCCTCAAATACCGCAATTTGTTCGCCTTTAAAGAGTTTTATAGCAGTAAATAACCCCAAACCAGCATTGGGAATTTGCGAAGGGTCTGTATAAAGATAATCGCTTTCTTCGGCTTCTATTTTTTGTATATTCATTTTTAGGAATGAGGGAGTAGGAATGAGGATTTAGGATGTAGGGGTTAGGAATTAGGAAGTAGGGGTGACTAGGCTCAGCCTAGTGGGTGACACGGGGTTGGGTTAGGATTTAGGGGCAAAGATATAAGACAAGTATTAAAAAAGTTTACGGTTTTATTTATTTGATACTTCCGGAAACCCCCTTCGAGAGCCTCAGGGTGACACCTCTTAAATATTAACTACCCTGCCCAAGCTTCGGTTAAATGTTTAATTTTTATATCCTCTGATTGTTCCAAATCGGCAATCGTTCTGCTCACTATCAAAATTCTGTCGTAAGCCCTTGTACTCAAATTTAACCTTTGCATTTCTGTTTTTAACAATTGTGTACTTACTTCGCTTATTGGACACAAATCCTTAATTTGATTATTAGGCATTTGGGCATTGCAATTTACCCCAATGGGTTTTTTTTCATAGCGCAACCATAGAATTACTTTAATGAGATGCACTATTTAAATAATAGGTATTAAATTGATAAGCGATTTGATCATGAATTTAAACTTATAATAATTGTAATTTATTGTTTCATTAACTGCTCGATAATGTATCTAAACTAATGTTGTTGAGATGAAAAATTTTTTAAATATACACCTTATGGTGTTCCTGTTACTTGTTACAGGAAAGCTAACAGCACAAACAAAAATCATTGATTACAACAGAAATCTTGGTCAATCAGAAAAAATGGTTTTTAATCCAGAATTAAAACCATTTTACCACGGTGTTGCGTCAGGAGACCCACTTACAGACCGAGTGATAATATGGACACGTATTACACCTGATTCAGGTGTTTCCGCTCTTAAAAACGTGAATTGGCAGGTTGCAACAGACTCATTGTTTAAGTCGGTTGTTAAGTCGGGTATATTTACGACCTATTCAAGTATAGATTATACAGTAAAGGTAGATGTTACAGGTCTTCAGCCTGGTACCACTTACTATTATGCTTTTAGCCATCAAGGAACTTATTCGTTAACAGGAAGAATGCGCACTGCATCAAACAATGTTAACCATTTACGTTTTGCTGTTGTGTCTTGCAACAACTATGAAGCAGGTTTTTTTAATGGATTTAAGAAAATTGGTCAACGCAATGATATTGATGCTGTGATACATCTAGGAGATTATATTTATGAATATCAGCCAAAAGGTTACGGTGATTCTTTGACAGGTCGTTTTGTTGAGCCAGCAAAAGAAATTGTAACATTAGACGATTATCGCACTAGGTATTCTGTTTATCGTTTAGACCAAGATTTGCGTTATGCGCATCAACAACAAACGTTTATTTCTATATGGGATGACCATGAGTCTACAAATGATTCTTATAAAGATGGAGCAGAAAATCATCAATCAAATGAAGGTGATTGGCAAACAAGAAAAGAAATTTCAAAAAGGGTATATTTCGAATGGATGCCAATAAGAGAAGAAAGCAGTAATAGTATTTACAGAAAAATTTCTTATGGTTCAATGCTTGATTTAATTATGCTTGATACACGATTAGAAGGAAGAGTTAAACCACCAACAAATTTTGATGATATAGACATACCAGCTAGAACAATGTTGGGTAAAACTCAATACAATTGGTTTATCAACAACCTCAAAACTTCTACAGCAAAATGGAAAGTTATAGGCAATCAAGTATTATTCAGTGATATGAACGTAGGATTTGGTGCGGTTAATTCTCAAGGTCAGCCAGCAATTACTGATATCAACGCGATCCGTGCCGTAGAGAATTTATTTATTGACAATTGGGAATCTTATCCAACTGAGCGCAACTCTATAATGGATACTATCAAAAATAGAAACATTAAAAACACAATTTTTTTAACAGGAGATTCGCATGCTAGTTGGAGTTTTGACTTAACTAAAAAACCAGCTAATTATCCTAACGCAGCAACAGCAAATTTGCCTACTCCATCCTCAACTTATAATCCTACTAATGGTAATGGTTCAGTGGGAGTTGAATTTGCGACACCAAGTATCACTTCTGCAAACTTTGATGAAGCAATAGGAAATGCAACTACAGCGCAGTTTGAGTATTTGATTAATAATCCAGTTCCTGTAGGTCCTCCATTTGGATCAGTGGTTTATAATCCTCATTTAAAATATGTAGACCTTGACCGTCATGGTTATTTTATCTTAGATTTAAAAGATGATTCGGCACAAGCTGATTATTTTTATGTAGATACTTTGAGAATATCTTCAAATAAAGAAAAGTTTGGAAGAGGTGTAGTTACAGCAAACAATAGCAATAGAATTACACGTTTAAGTTCATTTGCTTCTATTGGAAAATCTAAACAAGAAGGTCAAGCGCCAATTAAACCTCAGTTCAAAGCAACAGGAGTTAAAGAACTTAAAAGCATTGAAGCAATTATAATTGGAGCCTACCCAATACCTGCCTTTAACTTATTAAATATCAATTATGCCATAAACAAAAGTGGTGTAACTGAAATTGCAATTTTTGATGTTAATGGTAAAAATGTAGGAACTGAAAAAATAGGTTTTCAGCCATCAGGAGTTTACACTTACAGTTTTGATGTAAGTAAATTTCCAGCGGGTGTTTACTTCTTTAATCTTATCCTTGATGGCCGTATTGTAAATAATGGAAAATACATAAAGTCATAATAACTTAACTTTGTTAATAAAAAAACCCAACCAATTAGGTTGGGTTTTTTTATTATAGGATAAAATTTCCTTAGATCTGTCCTGAACTTAATTTAGGATGACGAAAAACTTTACTTCCCTTTACTTCCCTTCGATAAACTCTGGGTAAACTAGCTCAGTACAAGCTCGCTCACGTGACTAGGCTAATGACACTTCTTAACCCTGAGAATTGGGGAAACCAACAACTATCCTGCCCAATTTTCCCTGTCCAAGCTACGGTATTGAATGGCTTCGGCTAAATGTTCAATTTTTATTTCCTCTGATTGTTCCAAATCGGCAATCGTTCTGCTCACTTTCAAAATTCTGTCGTAAGCCCTTGCACTCAAATTTAACCTTTGCATTGCCGTTTTTAATAATTGTGTGCCGGCTTCGCTTATTGGACACAAATCCTTAATTTGATTGCTAGGCATTTGGGCATTACAATACACCCCAATAGATTTTTCTTCATACCTCAACGATTGAATGTCTCTTGCTTTTTGCACACGCTCCCTAACCAACTGACTGCTTTCATTGTTGCGTTTACGGCTCGATAACTCCTCAAAACTTACAGGTGTAACCTCAATGTGAATGTCAATTCTATCTAAAAGAGGTCCACTTATTTTACTTAAATACCGTTGAACTATTCCCGGACCGCAAACACAATCTTTTTCAGGATGATTATAATAGCCACACGGACAAGGATTCATACTTGCTACTAGCATAAAACTAGCAGGATAGTCGACCGAAAACCTAGCCCTTGATATGTTTACTTTTCTATCTTCGAGTGGTTGTCGCATAACTTCTAAAACAGTTCTTTTAAATTCTGGTAATTCATCCAAAAACAACACCCCGTTGTGTGCCAACGAAATTTCGCCTGGTTGCGGTGTGTTTCCTCCACCCACAAGCGCAACATCGCTAATGGTATGATGCGGTGAACGAAATGGTCTGTGAGCAACCAAACTGGCATTGTCGCCCAACTTACCTGCTACAGAATGTATTTTGGTAGTTTCGAGTGCTTCTTGAAGCGTCATGGGAGGTAATATAGTAGGCAATCGCTTGGCCAACATGGTTTTACCTGCTCCGGGAGGTCCTATCAATATAATATTATGGCCCCCTGCAGCCGCTATTTCCATGGCTCTTTTGATATTTTCCTGACCTTGAACATCGGCAAAGTCTAGGTCAAAATCATTCACTCTATCGGCAAAATCGCTTCGAGGGTCGGCAGTGACTTGTTCCAACTGATGAGTGCCATTAAAAAAACCAACTACATCGGTTAATTTTTCGACTCCATACACCTCCAAACCTTTAACAATTGCTGCCTCTTTAGCATTTTGCATTGGCAAAATAAATCCTTTAAAACCTTCCTTTTGCGCTTGAATGGCAATAGGCAAAGCCCCTTTTATTGGCAAAATACTCCCATCCAAAGACACCTCACCCATAATAATGTATTGGGTTAACTGTTCGGGTGAAACAATTTGTTCACTGGCGGCTAAGATGCCTGTGGCAATCGTTAAGTCGTAAGCACTGCCTTCTTTTTTAATATCAGCAGGGGCCATATTGACTACAATTTTCTTCCGTGGCCACGACAATTCGGTATTTTTAAAGGCCGTTTCTATTCTGAGCGAACTTTCTTTTACGGCATTATCAGGCAATCCAACAAGTGCATAAAAAGCACCATCGCCACTCACATTTACTTCTACAGTAATGGTATAGGCATTTACGCCATATACGGCTGAACCAAAGGTTTTAACAAACATACTATTATCAATTATAAAATATACAAAAAATTTAAAAGTTAAGCAACAGATTGCTCAATGTAATCAATCAAACTATGAATACATTTGATATGAATTTCTTGAGCCCTGTCCGCATATTTGGAATAGGGTGCTCTAATTTCAACATCACACAAAGTAGCCATTTTACCACCATCTTTTCCAGTCAATCCCACCACTTTCATCCCTTTGGCTTTTGCTGCATTAATAGCATTAATTACATTAACAGACTGACCGCTAGTGCTAATGGCTAACAATACGTCATTACTATTTCCCAATGCTTCTACATATCTTGAAAAAACAAAGTCGTATCCATAATCATTTCCAACACATGACATGTGACTAACATCAGAAATAGAAATGGCAGGCAAAGCTTTTCTGTTTTCACGATATCTGCCAGAAAGCTCTTCGGCAAAATGCATGGCATCGCATAAACTACCACCATTTCCACAACTCAATATTTTTCCGCCAGATTGAATGGAATCAACCATTATTTGACCCGCTTTTTCTATAGCGACGAAATTAGCCTCATTGTCTATAAACTGCTGAAGTATTGTTTGTGCCTCATTGAAATGAGATTTGATATTTTCCATCGTTTATTTGTTTCTTTTTTTAAACTCTTTAACGCCTTCCTCTAAAAACTTTAAGAACTCTTCGGTATCAAATTGTTTTTTGTTGATTTCACTACCTTCAGGCTTTCTAAGTAACTCCTCGTTGTTATCCAATAAACAGTACATGGGTTGAGACGAAGAATTGAAATAACAGATTTGTATTTCAGCATTTTTCTTACCCAAAGTAGTGATTTTTTGTTGACTGAACTTTCCAATAAAATAGTCAGATTCAGGCAGCTTTATTTTTTTATCATCTACAAAAAGGGAAGCTATAACATACTCTTCATTTAATAGTTTAAGCACTCTAGGGTCGCTCCAAACCAATTCTTCCATCTTTCTGCAATTAACACAACCGTGCCCTGTAAAATCGATAAACAAAGGTTTTTTAAGTTCCTTAGAACAAGCCACTGCTTCTTCATAGTCAAAATAGGCATTGAGCCCATGAGGAATATGTAATTCGTTGGCATAACTTGGTTTTGAACACATGTTTCCTTTAATACCATTGACTTCTCTTAAGGAACGATTAATATCAAAATCTTGAGTACTCATAGGAGGTAGATATCCAGCTAAAGCTTTAAGAGGTGCACCCCACAAACCAGGAATCATGTACATTACAAAAGAGAATGTCAATACTGTAAATAACAATCGGGGTACTCCCAAGAATTTTAATTCACTGTCATGAGCAAATTTTATTTTACCCAACAAGTAAACACCCATTAAACCAAAAATGATAATCCATAAACTCAAATAAACCTCTCTATCCAACAAATGCCAATGATATGTTTGGTCTATTATACTTAAAAATTTGAGTGCTAATGCCAATTCCAAAAAACCAAAAACCACTTTAACAGAATTTAACCATCCACCGCTTTTAGGTAAACTTTTTAATAAATGAGGGAAGATTGCAAAAATGGTAAACGGCAAAGCAAACGCCAATCCGAAACCAAACATAGCAACAATAGGACGAACGGGAGAACCGCCTTTAGCACTTTCTACAATTACATTTCCTACAATAGGGCCTGTGCATGAAAAAGAAACAATTGCTAAGGTAAGTGCCATAAAAAAGATGCCATAAAAACCGCCTTTATCAGCCTCACGGTCAACCTTGTTTGACAACCATGAAGGTAGCATAATTTCGAATGCACCGAAAAACGAAAAAGCAAATACCATAAATACAGTAAAGAATATAATATTGGGTACCCAGTGTGTAGATAAAAAGTTACCCGCATCAGGACCTAAAAGTGCAGAAACTACACTGCCCAACAACACGTATATTAAGATGATAGAAATACCAAAAAACAAGCCATTGATTATGGTTTTGTTTTTGCTTTTGTTGTCTTTCATGAAAAAAGAAATCGTCATTGGAATCATCGGAAACACGCATGGGGTTAACAAACCGGCTAAACCAGAAAGGAAGGCAATTACAAAAAGTCCCCAATTATTTTCATTTTGTGTTTCAGAAGACAAGCCGTTAAAGGTTTTATTTAAACATGGTTGTGAACTGTTTTCAGGTGTTAATCGGTAGGATGCGCTTGACTTACTTGGAATTACAGGTGATTTTGTAGTATCCGTTTCAATGGTTGTATCAATAGCGGGAACTTCTTCGGGAACAACTAGGGTAGGAGAAGTTTCGGTTGTTTTGTTGTCACATAAAACGGGCGTGCCAGTTGCTTTTAATTGGCCTGTCAAAGAGATTGGAATTAAAGAACCAAAATTAAAACAAGCTGTTTCTGTGCACCATTGCCCTTCCACGTTAAGTGTAACTTTTACATCATTAGAGAGTACTTTAATTTTTTGTCTAAACTCAGCTTTTTTCACAAACTCACCCACTTCACAGTTAAAAACGTCATCCATTTTTACTTTATCACCCACACTTTTGAGTGCACCTTGAAGGCAAAAAGACTTATTGTCTTTGAAAATAGCACTGAAAGGGATAGGTCCTATATCGCATTTGCTATTAGAACTATACATATGCAAACCCTCAGGAATCTCACATTTAATAATAAGCTCTATAACATCACCTGTCTTAGGCGAATTGTTGCTAAAAGAAACCTTAAAAACAGGCGGTTTAGGTTCATTTTGTGCGGATACAATTTGATTAAAAAATAGGACTAGTATACTTAATCCGACAATGATACGTTTCATTATTTATAGAATATATGTTGACAAAAATAAGCACATATTTTTTTAAATCCATATATTTTTGTTACAGTAAACATCAGTACATGAAAAAAAGTAGGTTCATATTCTCTCTTTTTGTGATACTTACCAACTGTGGTATCTATGCGCAAACAATGACAGTGAAGCAATATATTGATTCATTTAAAAACATTGCTATGATAGAAATGATAGAACATAAAATTCCGGCAAGTATTACATTGGCACAAGGAATTTTGGAGAGTGGATCGGGAAATAGTCGCCTAGCAAAGCAAGGAAACAACCATTTTGGTATCAAGTGTAAAAAAGAATGGACAGGTTGTACGATTTTAGAGGATGACGATGCCTTACAAGAATGCTTCAGATGCTACACTAATCCAAAGGAGTCATACAGAGACCATTCCATATTTTTGAGAAACAATAAAAGATACAGTGCGCTATTTACATTGTCTATCTCCGATTACAAAGGATGGGCAAGTGGTTTATTGTCTGCAGGATATGCTACAAACATGAAATATGCCGATTTGCTGATTGGGAGTATAGAAAGAAACAAATTAGCACAATACGATTCATTGGTATTAAATGGGTACAACCCTTATAATCATCAAATGCCTGCCAATATTGAGGTTGTTGACAATAAAGTTCCATACACTGTTGTTCAGCCCAATCAAACCATAGGAAAAATAGCAGTTGAGTTGGACAAAACAGAGAAAAAAATCATCAAATACAATGATTTAACGAATCATCAAATTGTGCCCGGTGATGTTATTTACTTAAGACCAAAGAAAAGAAAGGCTTCAGTTGAAAATCACACGGTGGTTTTAGGAGACAATATGTGGCAAATTTCACAAAAATATGCTATAAAACTAAATATACTTTATAAAAAGAATAGGATGGAATTGGGTACCGAACCTAAACCAGGGAGTGTATTAGAGTTGAGAGAAAAAGCCGAAGATACGCCTGATACAATTAAAAGGCAAAACAGTGAACTTAACAAAGAGAACAAAACGCAAGATAAAGAGAACTCAAATACTTCAAATCAGCAAAATGGGACAAACATACATGTTGTAGCATCGGGAGAAACATTATACAGCATTTCTGTTAAGTACAAAATCTCAACAGAAGATTTAAAAACCAATAACCATTTAAAAAGTGAACAGCTTTATGTAGGACAAAAATTATCGATTGTAAAATCGACTACTTCAATCTCTCCAGGGGTAGAAGAAAAACAAATAAAACATACCGTCGTTCAAGGGGAAACATTATTTGCTATATCAAGAAAATATAGTGTTACCGTAGAAGATATTAAAAAATGGAATAAGCTTCAGTCGAATAATTTGGTTCTTGGACAAACTTTAATTATTTTAAAATAATACATCTATTTTAAAATAAATTTAACAAAAGCGTTGTCATAAAAACAATTTGAATTCAACAATTTTTTTAAAGATCTTTTTACTAGGATTTTAGTTAACTTTTTTCAACAACAAATTAGACCAAGAAAAGCCATTTTTTTTGCAATTATTTATTTTAATAAAAAAGTCGTATATTAAGTATTTACAATAGTTTTGTCATTGTTTTGTCAAAAAAACAATCTATTTTCAATTTTTTTTGGATTGAAAAATTTAATATATATATTTGAACCCTAAAGATTTTAAATAATAATAGATATATGAAAAAATTAATTACTCAATTTAACAAGAAAATACTAATGTTCGCCTTTATGGCCGCGCTAGGTTTTTCTTCATTACTTAATGCGCAATCGCCATGGTGCGAGGCCAACAATCCAGGTTCCTTGTACATGTCATCAGGCGGGTACTATTATGCAGCAATTGAACAAACTCGTATTTCTGTTGGAAATACAGTTATATACAATAAGCCTGCTGATGGTTACAAATCAACAGCTGGATCTTGTGGATCAGGTTGGTCGCTTATAAACCCAACTTCTAGAGCAATCGATTTAGTAGCAGGTAACACCTATACAATCGAATTTTCAACCTCTACAACTTATGGTGGTACTTACACTGCCAATTTTGGTTTATACATTGACTTAAACAATGACAAAGATTTTATTGATGCAGGTGAAATGTTTTCAACAGCTAGCTGGTCAGCTACTGGTACTACTGCTTTAACGCCGGGTGCACTTTCAAGATACACGTTCACTATTCCTTGTAACATTACTCCTGGTTCTACAAGAATGAGATTAAGATCAGACATGAACTGGTATGGTGCTTTTACTTTAGCTAAAGGTTGTCAAACAGGATCTTGTAACAATTATCAAAACTACTACGGTGAAACTGATGATTATAGCATCAACTTGGTATTACCTTCAAGTATTAATGCTAACTTTAGCACACCAACTGATGCTTGGGTAAAAACTGTTGTTACCTTTATTAATAACAACCAAACTGGTTACACTGAACATGCTTGGGATATCAACAACGATGGTTCATTCGAACAACGTGGCGTTACTCCAAATTACAGAACTATTTCAGGTGCTTCAGGTACTTGGACAACTCCGGGAACTAAATGTGTTAAATTAAGAAGTACTAACTGCTTAGGTAGAGATAGTATTGTAAAATGTTTAACATTAAAAGCAC
>JBIPNH010000117.1:0-7287 GCA_044373665.1 Bacteroidia bacterium | reverse complement strand
ATTAGAAGTTTACAAACTAGAAAAAGGAATGCCATGGTTGGCTACAATTGCAGGTGCGGCTCCCATGTTGGGCTTTTTAGGAACAGTAACTGGAATGATTTCTACCTTTGGAAGTATTGCTAGAGCTGGTGATCAATTAAATGCAAGTGCATTGAGTGGAGGTATCTATGAAGCTATGGTTACTACAGTTGCAGGATTGGTAGTAGGTATCTTTGCGTTTTTGGCTTATAATTTATTGACTGCAGGAATCGAAAAAGTAGTTTATAAAATGGAAGCAACTTCTGTAGAGTTTTTAGATATTTTACAAACCCCATCTAATTAATAAACAGCTATGTCATTAAGAAAAGCAAGTAAAATAAAACTTGAAGCTAATATGTCAAGTATGACAGATATTATCTTTCTTTTATTGATATTTTTCATATTGACATCTACAGTAGTAAGAGAACCTGTACTGAAAGTATTGCTACCAAAAGGTGTTAAAGATGTGAATCAAGTTACCAAACCGGTAAGGATGTATTTGAACGCAGAAGGTGTATATGCCATAGAAAAAGAAAAAAATGTTGCCTTTGATGATTTACCTTTGGTACTCCAAAGAGAATTAAGTAAAAACCCAACAGCTCCCGTAAGTATCAATGCAGACAAAAAAGTATTGTATGAGAAAGTTATGGAAATGGTAAGTATTGCTAACAAAACAGGTGCAAAAGTGGTTTTAGCATTAGACAAAGAATCCAAATAAATACACTTATGAACGAAGCAACAGAGAAAAAACACAGAACAATTTCAGGAATAGCAACAAGTATTATTATGGTACTTTTGTTTTTATTGCTGTGGATGTACAATTTCAATATTGAACTGCCAGAAATTTCTGAAGATGGCTCTGTTGCCGTTGCTTATGGTGATCCCGATGCAGGTGGACCAAGCGAAGTTCCTGTTGAACCTGAGACTTCAGCTTCTGCGCCTAATTCTCCTTCGAATGAAGCTTTCGAGCAAAACGAAGACCCGGACGCTGTTGCAACTAAAAAAACGGACGAAACCAAAAATAAAACCGAAAATACTAATACCAAACCTGTTGAACAACCCAAAGATGACGCGCTTGACAACTTGCTGAAAGGTAAAAAAACTCAACAAAAACAAAACAGTGGTGATGGCAGTAAACCGGGAACACAAGGTGCTGAAGATGGCAAAGGCGACAGTAACAAAGGTGGTGCCGGCGGTGGCGGAAGTTCTACAGGCCCCGGAGGTGGAATAGGTGGCAATGGTTCTGTAAAACACTCCTTTGGTAGCCGTAGATTCATTGCAGGAACTACAAACGAAACCTGTAACAAACAAGGTAAAGTTGTTTTAGATATTATTGTAAAAAAAGATGGAAGCATTGTTTATGATGGTGTAAATCCAGAATCAAATGGTGGTTCTTGCCTTGAAGGTGTTGCTCGAAAATTATTAAATAAATCTAAATTTGCGCCAACAGAACAAGGTTTTGATGTATCCGGAACTATTACTTTTATATTCAAACTAAACTAGTTCCCTCTGTCTTAATATGAATTATAAAGAGACAGTAGAATTTCTTTATTCCAAGTTACCCTATTTTACTCGCGATGGTAAGTCAGCCATAAAAAAGGACTTAACCAATACAATTAAACTTTGCGAAGTATTAAACAACCCACATCTCTCATTTAAAACCATTCATATTGCAGGCACGAATGGCAAAGGAAGTGTCAGCAACATGCTGTCTGCTGTATTACAAAACAATGGATACAAAACCGGTTTGTACACTTCGCCTCACCTCAAAGACTTTAGAGAACGTATCCGTATCGATGGTGAAATGATTACTGAAGAATATGTGGTTGATTTTGTTGAGAGAATAAAACCACATCTCGACAGCATACAGCCCTCTTTTTTCGAAATAACAGTGGCTTTGTGTTTCGACTATTTTGCTCAAAACAAATTGGATGTTGCCATTATAGAAACAGGCTTAGGCGGAAGATTGGACAGTACCAATATTATTTCTCCTCTCCTATCTATCATTACTAATATAGGGTACGACCACATGGACTTATTGGGCAACACTCTTCCTTTAATTGCCTATGAAAAAGCTGGAATAATTAAAAACAACACCCCTGTGGTTATTGGAGAAACCATTGCTGAAACCAAACCTGTCTTTTTACAAAAAGCAAAGCAACTAAATGCCGAAATCTATTTTGCTGATGAGACTTTAAATCCTCAAAGTGTAAAAGGGACCTTCGACTTGAATGGGGATTATCAAGTTAAAAACAGAAATACGGTTTTTAAGTCATTGGAAATACTTTCACAACTTGGCTTTAATATCGATTCAACTAAAACCATGGAAGCCTTACAAAACGTCAAAACACTAACTGGTTTCAAAGGACGATGGGAAGTTTTAAATCAAGAACCCAAAACAATTGCAGACACCGGTCATAATATTGATGGCATTAATTTCATAATCAATCAATTAAAAAGTGAAACTTACCATGAATTACACATGGTTATTGGTATGGTAAAAGACAAAGACAGAACAGCAATTTTGAGTTTATTGCCTAAAGAAGCTATTTATTACTTTTGTTGTCCAAATATACCAAGGGGACTTGATGCAAAAACATTAGAACAAGAAGCCAAAGAATTAGGATTAAATGGCACTTCACACCCTTCGGTAGAAGCAGCTTTAAACAGTGCCAAAAATAACGCACAAAACACCGACTTAATATTCATAGGAGGCAGTACTTTTGTAGTTGCCGAAATTATTTAATATCTACTATTTGAAACCATCCATTATTATCTACACAGACGGCGCAGCATTAGGAAATCCAGGGAAAGGTGGTTATGGTGTTGTCATGAAATTTGGCAGTGTGAGAAAAGAGTTGTTTGCGGCTTATAAACATACGACTAATAACAGAATGGAATTATTAGCCGTGATTGTGGCTATGGAAAGCATCAAAAAAAACGATTATGTAATCGAAGTATATTCTGACAGTAAATATGTGTGCGATGCCATCAATAAAAATTGGCTAAACAATTGGCAAAAAAAAGGCTGGAAACAAGTTAAGAATGTCGATTTATGGAAACGTTTTCTAGCCGTTTTCAAAACACTTAATGTCAAACTGAATTGGGTTAAAGGCCACGCCGGTATTGTTGAAAATGAACGTTGCGATGTGTTAGCAACCCAAGCCGCTTACAATGGTCCTTGGCAAATTGATGAAGGCTACGAAGTAGAAATAAAATAAATCCGTTTTTTCTATTTTCACTTTACAAATGAGCTATCGAGAAATTTAGGTACTCGTTATATCACTTCCAATTTATCTAACTTCTATTCTAAAAGAGATTTAAATTGGCAAAAGAAAGAATTCAACCCACTACCATTTAAATGACAGTTTAATTAGCCTTTGTCATGAAATAACCCTCTAATCTTTTGGCTATTTGTGCCCAACTGAAAGACTGATTAATTTTTAGTGTACCCATTGAACCTGTTTTTTCTCTCAATTCAGAATCATTTAACAAGGCAATCACTTGCTTGGCAAAATCTTGGGAATTCGTTCTCATAAATGCCCCTTCGCCATCTTGTATCTCTAAACCATCAAAACCAATATTTGAACAAACCACAGGTACGCCCATCGCCATTGCTTCTAATACCTTATTTTGTGTACCAGCCCCGAATCTAAGTGGTGCTACCACAACGGATGCCGAATTATACAAATCGGTTAAATCTTCTACAAATCCCGTCACCAATACATCCTTCCCATTGTGTAATTGCAACACCTTATCTATGGGTCTTTGACCAGCTATAACAAACTTAACTTCAGGAAAACTCACTTTGATAAGCGGCAATACGTCATTTACAAAATATATAACGGCATCCACATTAGGGGCATAATCCATATTACCTGTAAATAATAACGTGTGTGCATGGGTATAATCGTGGTTTTTAAACTTAAATTGCTCCACATCAACCCCATTTGGCAATAAAAATAAATTATCTATCTGATGCTTATTTATCAAATAATTTAAATCCTCCTGACTACACACTAAGCATTTATTGAAGTTTTGAAGAATTTCTTTTTCATAGTTTAGCACTTTTTTACTTTCAATATTGTCTAGCAAACGGGTAATAAAATTGCGTTTGATGGATTTTCGTCTTTCCCAATACAAAGAAAAAGCGTCAGGTAAGTCTAGTATTCTATTGGGATGATTTAAATGGAGTGCAAACTGTGCCATTCTTAAATGTTGAACGTGAATAGCATCGTATGTATTTTCATTAAGAATTACATCAAGTTTAGTTTTAAACTCGCTCGACTTAAAATATTGAACTTGTAGAGGATTACGTCCCAAAAGACCAAAGAAAACATTGATGACACTTTTCCATTTGGGCAAATCTATTAATTCAATTTTCTCGAAATAAGGTTTAAGGTGCTCTACATATTGGTAGTCTGACTGATTTTCAACAAACGTAATCAGGTGTAAAGTGTGTGACTTAGAAAGCTGTTTAGCCAGATTGAAAATCTTTAATTTATCGCCCCTAAAAGGTGGATATGGAAATCTATTGGCGATAAAAAGTAGTTTCATTGCTTAAAAAGTAAATCGGTAAGTAATATGTTTTTTAATTGGTTGCGCTCCCATTGATTCAAACATACTTAGCATTTTGGGATTAAAATCGCCGACCCAAGCCAATTCATTTTCAGTAATTTGTTTAGACTTCAAAACAGATTCACGGAACTTCATAATAAGAGCAACCTCTATTCCTAAGTTGTGGAATTCGGGAATAACACCAAACACAATTCCTCTTACTCTTTTAACTTTGCTCTTGTAATACAAAAACTTAAGCTTCCCTATCCAATCCATCTTGCCATTAACTTGTTTAAAAATCTGATTGACATCCAAAACGGTTAAGTAAAATCCAACAGGTTTTCCATTGTGATAGGCAAACCAATTGAATTCTTCCATCAATATTGGCATCATTTGCTTCATTCTTGACAAAATCTTCTCCTTGGTCATCGGCACAAAATTTTCGTGAAACGCCCATGCTTTGTTATAAATTTCGATAAAGTCAATGGCGTATTTGTCAATGTTTGACTTTTTTATATTCTCAAAAGTGTAAGCAGGATTGGCAAAAACCCTTGAGGCAAGTTTACTAAACCTTTCAAAGTTGAAGATAGACTCCTTAATTAACGAAGTCGTTTGACCAATCTCAGAGACAAAACCATAGTTTTCAAACAATGTTTGGTAGTAAGGGAAATTATAATTTTCGCGATAAGAAGGGCTTGCAAATCCACTCACCATCAATCCCCAAAAACTATCTCTGTCACCAAAATTAACTGGACCATCCATGTATTCACAACCTTTTTCTTTCAACCAATTTTTTGCCGTATCAAACAATAAATTTGCGACCTCCTGACTGTCAATACATTCAAAAAAACCACAAGCCCCTGTTTTTACATCCGTTTGGGCTATTTTATTGTAAAATGCTGCGATTCGACCAACCGTATTACTACCTTCTTTTACTAGCCATCTTTCACATTCGCCCGATTCAAAATAAGGGTTTTCCTTGGGATTAAAAACATCTTGAATGTCTTTATCCAATGGCATAATGTAATTAACGTCAGCCTTGTAAAGTCTTTTAGGAAAATTGATAAACTCTGTTGATTGACTGATATTTTCAACCTTTGATACACTGTATTTCACGGGTGCAAAAATATTTAATTACAACCGTATTTTCATTATTTACTTTTAGAATAGTTTAATCTCTTTAAATATTTTTTTATCTAAATTTTCAAAAATATTTTAAATATCGTTATATATTGCGCACTCTTCATCTATGAAAAACAAACGATATATCATTAGTGGTGCAGGCAGCGGAATTGGCAGAGCTATTGCAATAAAACTAGCGAGCCACGGTGCAGGAATTATCCTTGCAGGCAGAAACGAAAACAAACTCGAAGAAACCTTGTCTTTGTTGCCTAGTGGTAATCATTTGGTAATTTCAACAGACATTAGACTTAAAAGCAATTGCGAAGAAGTATCAGCAATATTAAGCGGCACTCATTTAGATGGGATTATTGCCAATGCAGGTGTGGGTGGCGAAAATCACTATGGAGAAGAAGACCGATGGGATGAAATTATAGACACCAATTTATCGGGCACTTACCATTTTGTGAATGCGTTTTTACCACAACTAATCGAGAGTAACGCACCATCAAAGCATGTTTTATTGACATCGAGTGTTCTTGCAAAACTTGGTGTAAAACACTACACAGCCTATTGTGCTTCAAAAGCAGGCTTGTTAGGTTTAATGAGAAGTTGGGCCATGGAACTGGCAGAAAAAAACATTTTAGTTAACGCCATCAGTCCAGGTTGGGTAAATACCAATATGGCCAAAGAAGGCATGATGGGCATTGCCAATGGATTAAATATTTCACTAGAAGAATTCCATAAAATAGCGATGCAAAGTGTTCCACTAGGAAGAATGGCAGAACCTGAGGAAATTGCTCAATTAGTCCATTTTTTACTGAGCCAAAATGCAATGACAGGCCAAGTTATAGACATCAACTGCGGCAGCGTGATGAGTAGTTAATAATATTACTGATATAAAAAATTAGCTATCCTTCCCAAAAAGTTTAATTGGTTTTAATTTTATAATTTAAGTATCTTTGCATTAGAAGAAAATAAAAATGAAAATTTTATTAGAAGTGCCAGATAATGAAGCAGTTTTTGGAATTAAAGTTTTAAAAAGCCTTTCTTTTGTGAAAAAAATCAAACCTATGGATGCTGCTAAAGATTTATTAATTGAAGAATTGAAAGAAGCAGTTACTGAAATCAATTTGATTAAATCAGGTAAAAAGAAAGCTCGTAATGCTGAAGATTTTTTAAATGAGCTTTGAAGTAAAAACTATTGATGTTTTTGAAAAACAAGCCAAAAGACTTATAAAAAAATATAAATCTTTGAAGGATGAACTTCTGCAACTTGTAAATGAGCTAAAAGAAAATCCAGACCAAGGGAAAGCTATTGGTAAAAATTGTTTCAAAATTCGAATTTCAATTGCCTCCAAAGGCAAAGGTAAAAGTGGAGGAGCTAGACTAATTACTAATATTGTTATAAACGATTCAACCGTCTACCTTCTTTCAATTTACGATAAATCAGAAAAAGAAAATATTACGGACAAAGAATTGGATGAATTATTAAGTGATATTTCTTGACTTGGATTTAAGCAAATTATCTCAAAATCTCAAAATTTCAAAACTATACAGACATCAACTGCGGAAGCGTGATGAGTAGTTAAG
>JBIPNH010000022.1:0-25957 GCA_044373665.1 Bacteroidia bacterium | reverse complement strand
CCAGGCATAGGTGTAGGATCTTTAACCAATTTAGAATTATAATTTCCTAAGTCACCAGTAAAACCGATAACTTTCGTTTCACCATTTTCATGAATAGTTAACTTTACAGAAGCTGCTCCTAAAATGTGTCCTGCCTCAAATAATTCAATAGTTAATTCATTATTTACAATAAAAGGTTTGTTATAAGCCAAAGCAACCATTGCATCACTGGTTTGGTTGATGTGAACCTTTTGGTACAAAGCTTTAGCATCGCTTTTGGTGTTCACTCTTTTAAACTTGTTCTTTTTACCTTTTTGTTTTCTTGTTTCGATTAGCTGAACATTCAAAGAATCTAGCAATAAGTTGGTAGTAAGTTCAACTGTTGGTTCAGAGCAAATTATTTGGCCGTTGTAACCTTGACTGATCAAATTGGGAATATTTCCTGAGTGGTCGATGTGAGAATGTGTTAGAATAAGTAAATCTATTTCATTCGGCAAAAATGGGAAATTCCTATTGTTTTTTTCAAAATCATATCTATTCTCGTAATCCAATCCACAGTCTATCAAAACCTTATAACCACTATTAAGGGTTAGTAAGTGCATACTTCCGGTAACTTGCTGTGCAGCGCCATAAAATGTAATATTCATTGTTATATATTAATAAATGATTGAAATCAATTCAAAAGAAAAAAATGTAAAATATAAAACCTAAACATTCGTTGAATTGTTAACTATCCTTACATGCAAACAAAAGTATTAATAAGAAGTTTAAATTTTGATAAACATTATCAACATTGGTTAGTAAATCAGAAAGATGAAATACTAAATAATTTCAATCAATTAATGTCAGATGAACTACTTGGAGAAGAAAATGACGGTTTTACAGTATCCAAAACTTCATCACAAACAAGTTTAAGTTGGAATGACAATTCATTGCCAATTGATACTTTTAGTTTCTTGATGGATTATTTTTTCACTGTATTAACTCAAAACAATTACTATAAATACATGAGTGATGAAAGAGTTGAATCCTCAAAATCAGAAGCATTACTGTCTATTTACAGACATTATTTAAAACCCAATGTTCCTTATGAAGAAACAATTAAAAATAATACTTTTTTATTTTTTGGGAATATTATCATTGAGCATCGATTTAATAACAACACAAACATGTTAGGAATTACTTGCAATTATTACAGTCAGAAGCAGTATGACAGTTTTGAAAAGTTGATGGAAATTCTTTTAAAACAAACAGAATAATTATGGTGTGGAAATAATTTTTCACAATTTTCTTTATTATTTAATTTGAATTTCTTTATATTTGTTTTAACTATACCGTAAAATATTTATTTTTGGAGTAACAAATATGAAAAGACGTTCATTTTTAAATCAAATTGTAAGCGAAAAAAAACCGCTTTTAGCCACACCGGTTGAGCAATTTCAAAATCAAAAAATTCCTGACCATTTAGAGTTGGGCACAGCATCTGTTGCACCTTATACAGGAACTTGGGATGAAAAAAAACTCAAACATTTGTTGAGAAGATCTTTATTTGGTTATTCAAAAGCTGATTTAGATTTTTTTAAAACCAAATCAATGAGTGATGCTGTGGATTATATCATGGATATTCCAACAACACAACCACTTCCTCCTGTCAATGGATATAATAACACACGAGAAACCGACCCTAATATTCCTGCAGGGTCTACATGGGTAAATGGGCCTGACAATGTTAATTTTATTAGACAAAGAAGAGATTCGATATACGCTTGGCACATGAAATTGATTGTTAACCCCGACAGGCACATCAGAGAAAAAATGACCCTTTTCTTACACAATCATTTTGCTACAGAAATAGAACTGATTCCTTCTCCTATCATTGCCTACAATCACCATAAATTATTAAGAGAAAATGCTTTAGGCAATTTCAAAGATCTCATAAAAAAGATAACTGTAGATACTTCAATGTTGTTTTATTTAAATGGATATGTAAATACAAAAACAGCTCCTGATGAAAACTATGCCAGAGAACTGATGGAGTTATTTACATTAGGTAAATCTGCCGAAACACAATATACCGAAAACGATGTAAAAGCAGCCGCAAAAGTTCTTACAGGATGGAGTATTGACTACACTTCATTAAGTTCTTTTTTCAATTCACAAAAACACGATATAGGTTCCAAAACCTTTTCTTCTTTTTACAACAACAAAGTAATTAGCGGACAAATAGGTATTAATGGTGCTAATGAAACAGATGAACTTATCAATATGATTTTTACCAAAGAAGACATTATTGCAAGGTTTATTGTTAGAAAATTGTACCGTTATTTTGTCTATTACGTTATCGATTCGAGCATTGAAAATGATGTCATTATTCCGTTGGCTAACATATTCAAGCAAAATTGGGAGTTAAAACCGGTAGTCACTGCTTTATTAAAAAGTGAGCACTTTTACGACGATAGAAACATCGGCTGCATGATTAAAAACCCTGTAGATGTGATGTCTTCTTTCTGCAAATATTTTAAGGCCTCCTTTCCAAGTTCAACAATAGAACAAGAATACAGTTCTTACTACACTTTATGGGGAGCGATTGCACTTACAGGTATGAATATAGGAAATCCACCCAATGTTTCCGGATGGCCCGCCTATTATCAAACGCCTCAATTCCATCAACTTTGGCTCAACTCAGATACCCTGCCCAAACGTATTTTATACACGGTAGCAACCATTTCGAATGGCTTAGACATTAGAGGAGGTGGTAAAATTACTGCCGATGTTATAGAATTTGCCAAACAGTTCCCTAATCCTGAAAATCCAGATACCTTAATTCAAGAAACCATCAATTTATTGTATGCCATGGACCTTTCTACTGAAAGCAAAAAGAAACTAAAGGAAAGCACCTTATTGTTTGGGTTAACAGAAAATTTTTACTGGACTAATGCTTGGAACGACCACATTGCAAATCCAACCGATAATGATAAGAAAAATATAGTTGTATACGGATTAACTATGATGTTAAAATATTTACTTGACCTAGCTGAAAATCAATTGGCTTAAATTAAACGAAACATGAAAAGAAAAGAATTTTTAAAAAAAGCGGCTCTTGCAGGTGTAACGCCTTTCATTATTGATGGTCTTAGTTTTAAATCACATGCTGCAACTCCTATGCTTAAAGCTATCGCGAAAGCCTCAGCACAGAATGGAAGAGTGTTTGTTTTGATACAACTTAATGGTGGTAATGATGGGTTAAATACCGTTATTCCTACCGACCAATATTCTAATTTAAGTTCACTCAGAAGTAATGTATTGATTCCCGAATCCAAAGTTTTAAAGCTTAATGGCATCAATGGCACCGGTTTACATCCTTCACTTGCGGGACTGCAAACGATGTTCAATGAAGGTAAATTAAATATTGTTCAATCTGTAGGGTATCCAAATCCTAATTTTTCACATTTTAGGTCAACCGATATTTGGCACACAGCAAGTGATAGCAATCAATTCCTCACTTCGGGTTGGGCAGGTCGATACAACCAGCACTTACACCCCGATTTTCCCGAAAACTATCCTAACACTGAAAGTCCTGACCCACTGGCAATTTCAATAGGATACACGGTTTCTACCATGTTAATGGGACAAACCACTAACACGGGTATGGCTATTTCTGACCCAAAATCCTTTTATGAATTAGTTTCTGGAACAGTAGATCCAGCTCCTAATACACCTATGGGACATGAGTTGACTTATGTTAGGCTTATTTTACAACAGACACAAAGTTATAACACCACCGTAAAAAGTGCGGCCTTAAGTGCCACTAATAAAGCAACTTATCCAAATAATAATTTAGCAAATCAACTCAAAATAGTTGCTAATTTAATAGCAGGAGGATTAACAACTCCAGTTTATACAGTTAGTTTAGGTGGATTTGACACACATGCTAATCAAGTTTCTACTACAGGTGGTAAAGAAACGGGCGCTCATGCCAATTTATTAAAAATAATTTCAGACTCCATTTCTGCTTTTCAGAAAGATTGTGAATTATTAGGCATTGCAGACCGAGTTGCGGGCATGACCTACAGTGAATTTGGTAGACGAATAAAAAGCAATGACAGCAATGGTACTGACCATGGTGCTGCTGCCCCTTTGATTGTTTTTGGAACTCAAGTTAACCCTACTGTTTTGGGAAGTAACCCTCAAATACCTAGTAATGTAACGGTTAATGATAATTTACCAATGCAATATGACTTTAGACAAGTATATGCCAGCGTTTTACAAGATTGGTTTCAAACCAATGCCTCAGTTATTCAGCAAGATATTTTGTTAAAATCATTCAATACGATTGCCATCTTTAAACAACAAGTAAGCATTAAAGACAAGCATAAAATTAGTAAACTTCAATTGTCTCAGAATTATCCTAACCCATTCAAATCAAAAACAACAATTGATTTTTATTCACCGGGAGGAGATGTTGAGTTAAAACTATACAATCACCAAGGACAATTACTATTAACTCTTGTTGACGAATACAAAGAAGAAGGTTTACATCATTTTCATTTAGATGGAGAGGGATTGGCCAATGGAAATTATTACTATCAATTGGTAACTCCAATTGGTCAGCTAAGTAAAGCTATGATTAAAATGTAGTTTTTACTGAAATATTGTCTTCATTTTAAAGAAGTTTTTTATAAAATTGCGGTCAAATTGACTTAAAAAAAGACATTTTTTCAGATTATTATTGTATGGGTTAATTTTTGAGAATTATTAATCAAAAAACACATGAACATTAATAAATTCACCATAAAAGCCCAAGAGTGTATTCAAGCTGCGCAACAATTGGCATTTGAAAATAACCACCCTACCATTGAAAATGCTCACATTTTAAAAGGCATTTTAGAAAATGAAGATGAAATTTGTTCTTATCTTTTTAGTAAAGTAGGAGCCAATTTAAACCGAGTTAAATCAGCAAACGATGCAATCTTAAAAGGATTTCCTAAAGTAAGTGGTGCACCCAATCAAGCACTCTCAAATGCAAGCTCTAACACCATGATGTATGCTGAGAAAATGATGAAAGAAATGGGTGATGAATATGTATCTGTTGAGCATCTTATTTTATCGTTAATTAACAATAATGACAATGTTGGCAATCTAATGAAAGATGCAGGCATCAAATTAAGTGATGCTAAAAAAGCCATTTTAGAACTTAAAGGAGACAGTAACGTTAGCTCACAAGGTGGCGGAGAGCAATACAATGCTTTAAAAAAATACGGATTAAATCTAAACCAAATGGCTTCGCAGGGCAAACTAGACCCAGTGATTGGACGTGATGAAGAAATCCGAAGAGTCCTTCAAATTCTGAGTCGAAGAACCAAAAACAATCCTGTGTTAATTGGCGAACCCGGAGTAGGTAAAACTGCTATTGCCGAAGGATTGGCAAGAAGAATAGTTCAAGGAGATGTACCTGAAAACTTAAAGACTAAAACCATATTCAGTTTGGATATGGGTGCATTAATTGCAGGGGCGAAATACAAAGGGGAATTCGAAGAGCGATTAAAAGCTGTAGTAAACGAAGTCATTAAAAGCAATGGTGAAATTATCTTATTTATTGATGAAATACACACCTTGGTTGGTGCAGGAAAAAGCGAAGGCGCAATGGATGCTGCCAATATATTAAAACCAGCTTTGGCAAGAGGGGAACTTAAATCGATAGGTGCAACTACCCTAGCCGAATATCAAAAGTACATTGAAAATGACAAAGCTTTAGAACGACGTTTCCAAAAAGTAATGGTTGAAGAACCTAATATTCAAGATGCCATTTCGATATTACGTGGATTAAAAGAACGATACGAAGTCCATCACAAAGTAAGAATAAAAGATGAAGCTATTATCAATGCGGTTGAATTATCGGCAAGGTATATCAGCGACCGTTTTTTACCCGACAAAGCTATTGACTTATTAGATGAAGCTGCCTCTAAACTCAGAATTGAAATTGATTCATTGCCTGAGGAATTAGATGAAATGAACAGAAAAATAATGCAATTAGAGATTGAAAGAGAGGCGATTAAGAAAGAAAACGACAAAGACAAATTAGAAAAACTCAACATAGAATTAGCTAATTTGAATGAAAACCGTTCGACTTTAAATGCCCGATGGAAGCGAGAAAAAGAGGTCGTGGAGGCTATACAAACAGCAAAGGGACAAATAGAACAATTTAAATATGAGGCTGACCAAGCGGAAAGAAATGGAGATTTTGGCAAGGTAGCTGAGTTGAGATATGGTAAAATTAAGGAAGTAGAAAACCAAGTGATTGAATTACAATCTAAGCTGACTGAGGTACAAAGCGATAAACCGATGGTAAAAGAAGAGGTTGACGCTGAGGATATTGCAGAAGTTGTTAGCAAATGGACTGGTATTCCTGTTAACAGAATGTTGCAAAGTGAAAGAGAGAAACTAATTCATTTGGAAGCCGAATTACACCAAAGGGTTGTTGGGCAAGACGAAGCTATTTCTGCCATTTCCGACGCGGTTAGAAGAAGTCGAGCAGGATTGCAAGACCCAAAAAGACCAATAGGATCCTTTATATTTCTAGGAACAACAGGAGTAGGTAAAACAGAATTAGCCAAAGCATTAGCATCCTTCTTATTCAACGATGACAATGCCATGGTAAGAATAGACATGAGTGAGTACCAAGAAAAACACACTGTAAGTCGATTGATTGGTGCACCTCCGGGATATGTGGGTTATGATGAAGGTGGACAATTAACCGAGGCAGTTAGAAGAAGACCCTACTCTGTAGTATTGTTAGATGAGATTGAAAAAGCACATCCTGATGTCTTTAATATTTTACTTCAAGTATTAGATGACGGTAGATTAACGGATAACAAAGGTCGAACTGCCAATTTCAGGAACACAATTGTGATTATGACTAGTAATATCGGTTCACATATTATTCAAGAAAACTTTGAATTAATTAATGATGACAACAAACTTGATGTAATGGCGAAAACCAAAAACGAAGTTTATCAAGTTTTAAAGAACACGATTAGACCCGAGTTTTTGAACAGAATAGATGAAGTCATTATGTTTGAGCCATTGAGCCGTGAACACATTCATGAAATAGTTAAAATTCAAATGACTTCGATTACCAAACAGCTAAAAGAAAGTGGTTTCGAGATAGAAATTACTGAAGAGGCTATCGATTGGTTAGCACAGTTGGGATATGACCCACAGTTTGGGGCGCGTCCTATGAAGCGAGTGCTTCAAAAAAGAGTGTTAAACGAATTGTCTAAGAAAATATTAATGAATGAAATCAAGAAAGAAGATGTCATTGTTGTAGATGCCAAAGACAATCAAATCATCTTTAGAAATAAAAGTTAGACTATGGCTCTAAACTGATGTTTTCATCCCCATCCTCGTAATTCATGTAAGTGATAATAAACTGAAGCATTTCATCGGTGGTGCGCATACTTGCACCACCGTTTTCAAGTCTTTCGGCTATCATTTGTGGCGGTTTATTGGGATTATTGGGATTGGCTGAAGTGTTATCAAAAGAAGCATTTACTACAATTCTACTGCCTTTCGGTATTTTCACAGGCTTTTTGAACGTATAAAAGTATTGCCATTGAAAGCGCCATTTAGGGATTTCAATCAATGGAATAGTATCACCATTTGGTTTAACCGCAAAGGCTTTGAATGACTTTCCAATAAGGTGCATGTGAGGATTAATTGTAAGGACAGAAATGGAATTATAAATAGTAATTTCGCTTACATGATTGCTTATTTTATTAGGAGGAACTACCAATGGCGGAACAATTGGAGAAATGCCATTTGTTCCTAGCATAATCTCATAAGTATTTCTTTTAATTGGTTTATCGGTAAAATACAAATAAAGTTTAGAGCTATCGGTTAGTCGTTTGGAAGAAGGTCCATAATGAATATCGTTGCCTACAAATGCCCCATTCTTTTTGAGCACAAACCCTCCTATTCCATCCGGATATTTAACACCAAAAGAACCCGGCAAATAGTTAACAGCTGAGTGAATTCTTTCGGGAGTAGTTTGGTCGTTGTTTAATAATTTAAGTTGATCGAATTCACTTGCAAAATTTGAAGATTCGATAGAAGCAATTCTATTTCCATCAAACGGATTGGTAAAATCATTAAAACCCAAATAATGTCCATTAAAGTGATGCACAATCTTTTTTTGTCCGGGAACAAATTCTACAGCTTTCACAATTCTTTCTTTGTCAATTTGATAAGGGATTTTAACGGTTAAAAACTGGTCAACTTGATTGGGTAATATTGAAATAGGTGGCAATGAAATAACCATGTCTGGTTTTCCCAAAACAGATTGATATTCAGGTAATTTGGGTAATTTAACAGAAGCTGTATCTCCAGGTTTAGCACCAGACTTATACC
Source organism: Bacteroidia bacterium (assembly GCA_044373665.1). Lineage (GTDB taxonomy): Bacteria > Bacteroidota > Bacteroidia > NS11-12g > UBA955 > JABMMZ01. The sequence continues at coordinate 17,572 of JBIPNH010000022.1, read as the reverse complement.
AATCTTGGATTAGTTGTATGTCTTTTTCAGACAGGACACGTTCATTGATAAAGTGAGAGTAATTTGAATTGGCAGGCCAAGGAGGCATGTATCTTGTTTGAGTAACAAATGCCACCATTTTGGCTCTTTTTTTAACATCATGAAAAGAAACAAGGGAGAAAGGAGCGCCTCCATTAGAATTATGACAAGGTGTGCAGTTTTGATGGATTATTGGTGCGATATCCTTTGAAAACGTAATATCATTACAAGAAAAAAAGACACTACATAGGCTCAATAAAACAGCCGACAGCTTTGGTTTGGATATCCTTGATAGGTTCATTTTTCATCAGCGAATTTAAGGCATTTGATAAATAATCCACATAAATTTTTGCTTGAATGACTCCTAATTCAGTAAAACGATCATCTAACAATCCGCTGTAAACAACTTTTTTGTTTTGATAAACGACAACTTGAGGGGTTACATCGGGTTTAAAGGCTTTATAAATCTCTAATTGTGAATCGATAATTAGTTGTGAGGGAATTATTGAGTCAGACCTTAGGAAAGACAAGCGACTTTCACTATTATGATCGTCGTAAAAAACATAATAGAATTGGACAGAGGGAAACTGTTTTTGGTAAAAAGAAAATCGACCTATTAATCTGTTACAAAGCGGACATTCAGTATTGAGGAAAAAGAAAACAGAGGTAGAATCAGACCATTCAAAAGGCTGACCATTAGCCAATTTAGTTTCAGGCTTGTGACACGACAACAATGAAAAAAACAATAAAATACAAAAAAAAGGTTTACTCATTAAACTATTTCACATTAACTTCGTCAAAAGTAAAGATTGAGAAACAAAGAAACAATTTCGGACAATGATTTATTCAAAGAATTTGTGGATAGCGGCAAAGCAAACCATCTATTCAATGAAATCATCAACCGATTTAAGGTTAAAATTTACCAACAAGCCCGAAGAATTGTTCTTGTCCATCAAGATGCCGATGAAGTTTGTCAATTGGTCTTTATAAAGTTGTGGAAACATGCGGAAAGTTTTAAATTTCAGAGTCAGTTAAGCAGCTTTATATACAGAATAACCTACAACGAGTCAATCAGTTTATTAAAAAGGAATCAGAAACATTACAATATTGATGATTATTTGGACAAAGATGGTCATTATTTGTCGATGATAACCCAAGGAGAGACCATTTCGGCAGATGAAATCTTCAAAAAACTGATGAGTGCAACTTTAACATTACCCGAAAAACAAAGATTAGTATTCAATTACCGCTACTTTGATGAATTGAGTTACAAAGAAATAAGTGAAATAACTGGAACAAGTGAAAGCGCATTAAAGGCTAGTTATCATTTTGCGGTTGAAAAAATTAAGAAAACAATCACCCTAGATTAAACCTTTACAAAATGTGTAAGTCAAAATATCAAATAACATGAAAGAAAACAAACCATTAACTCCTTTTAATACCCCTACTGATTATTTCAATCAATTGAATGAAACGGTATTGCAACGCATTCAATATGAAAGAGAAAAGAGTAAAAAGAAATTTAAAATACAACTTATTCAATGGTCCGTTGCAGTTTCTGTTTTATTAACAATAGGATTGTCAGTTTACAATTTTAATACTCAAAACACAGCAACAACAATTAGTTTTAACACTGTAGAAACGAGTGAAATAGAAAGCTATTTGGAAACCTATGACATAAGCGAAGAAGACCTGATAGAAACGCTAGACATCTCAGAGCTATCATTAAACGAAGAAATACAATACAATGAACTATTAGATGACATTGAAGACGAATTACTATACCAATACGAATAACCCACAGAAGCCATGACCATACACAAACACCTCAAATCATTTGCCTTAATGAGTTTTATTTTATTAGGCTCATTTAACTTAATGTCCCAAAAAGGACAAGGCCAAAAAAAAGAAGACAAAAGCGCGAAGCATGAAAAAATGAAAGTCCTTTTTAAACAGTATCTCAATGACAAGTTAGCATTAACAGAAACCGAGAAAAAAGGATTTTGGCCAATTTTTGAAGAATACAAAAAGAAAGAAAAAGAACTGAAAGATTCCTTTCGCAAAAAATACAAACCCAATAGCATTCCATTTATGGACGACAAGCAAGCGGAGGCTTATCTCAATGATTTTTTTCAATTAAATGAAACCATTAATCAACTTTTTAAAGAAACTACTGTCAAACTAAAGAAAGTAATTCCTATTAAAAAAGTGGCAATGATTCCCCATACAGAAAGAGAATTCAAAAAGGAATTGTTAAAGAAAATGAGAGAAAAAGGTCAAGCCCCACCTCCACCTTACGAAGAATAATAACTGTATATTTGCAAACAAGAACATTAAACTATTATTTAATGAGAACATTCGAAACAAGTCTTTACAGATTTCTTGGTATAAAATTTTTGATATTATTGTCATTGTTTTTTTTCTCGTGTAAAAAGAAAAACACTGTAGAACCATCGTCACCTGTAAGTTATAGAATGACAAAGTCTGTTACTTATAACAATATTAACGTTGATGTGATAATAGACAAACCTGCATTAAATGATGTGGATGTCTTATTAGTATTTCATGGCACTGTATTGTATGACAGCAACTTAATGACTGCTGCGAATACAACACTTGATAAATTCAAGGGTATTTTAAATAGACAAGATATGATGATTGTAAGTGTGGTGTATCAACAAGAAAATGTTTTATTAGGCGACAATATTGTTCAGGGCGAAGCAGCTTTATTATGGTTAAAAAATAAAGCAAGCCAAGAATTAGGTATAACTGTTAAAAAAATTTTCTTAGGCGGTCACTCGCAAGGAGGCTATATGGTAACTAGACTTAATACAATGCATCAAACAAATGGCGTAATTGCTAATGCTCCCGGACCATTGAACCTTGTATACAGATGTCAATTAGAGGAAAACGGACAAATCCAATCAGGTGCTGTATGTACCAAACTTAAAAACACCTATGGTTCAACTACAAGCAACCCTAATGAGTATTTTCAAAGATCCTTACTTAATTTTACCAATGGATTTAAGTCTGATATTTTATTTATACAAGGACTAAATGACACGCCCATACAAATGTATTCTTGGCCTATTTTCAAACAAAATGTTTTAAATTGTACAAATTGTCAAAACAGACAGTTTGTTGAAATTGCTGGAGGAGAACATGGCGCTCTGTTTGAAAGTCAAACTGCAAAGAATGAATTCAATATGTTTATTAATAATCACTAAATGACAAAAACATTTCAAATTAGCGTTCAGCAAATGAATGAATAAGAAATTCTGATTGAAGCAACTTATTATGATTTGAATTTATTAGGACTATAGGATTAAACCAATCAAAACAAAAAAACCGAGACTAACTCGGTTTTTTTGTGGATTTACATTTATTAACATTAAAACGTCATTTCAAAAGTAACAACAGCGATACGAGGTAAGCCAACTCTAATACCTTGTGGTCTTCGGCTAGCAATGTATCTTTCATTCGTTAAGTTTTTGACAGAACCCGATAATTGAGCGTTAATTTTCTTGATTTTATAGTACACATTGGCATCAAAAACTTTAAAAGCTTTAATCATTCCCTCTCTACCGTCATTGCTTGGTGTAATTGAATTAAGTTCATCTCCAAATTGTTCACCTGTAAAGGAAGCATTTGCAACAAAACCCAAACCCATTGGCAATTCATAATTCAATGAAGCTGTATGGAAATATTTAGGAGCGTATGGTGTATAGTTGTTTTTGATGTTTACTTGTTCCGAACCAGAATTGATAAATCTATCTTTATTATAGTATGCTTTTACAAACGAAAGATTGTTTTGAAAATGCAATTTTGACCTAGATTTTGACCTTAACATATTGAATATATTCAACTTATAAGAAGCTTCAATTCCTTGGTGAATTGTTTGTCCTCCATTAACCAATCCAGAACCTGTTCCACCTGATGATTCAGAAACAGGAATAATTTGATTTTCAAATTGCATGTAAAAACCGGTTAATTCATAGGTCAAAAACTGTCTGAAAGTTCCTCTTGTTCCAAGTTCGTAGTTCCAACTTTCTTCAGCATCCAACTGATAAACAACCCCTTGAGCAGTGATTGCATCTTTCAAACGCGGAGGTGCAAATCCTTTGTGAACACCTGCAAAAATGGTATTATTCGGTTTGATATTGAAATTTAAACCGGCGCCGGGAATGATAGACATTATTGAATTTTCGGCTATTAAATTAGTGTCTACAATTCTGTTGACGTTATTAATTCTAAAGGTATTTCTAAGAATATTTCTGTTGTAATCGTAATTTTCTAATCTAACACCTGCAGTCAATATAACTTTGGAGCTCAATGAAATTTGATTATGTACAAATGCACTGACAGCATTACCTGTTCTGATTTCGTCTTCAACCAAATCGCCAGACTTAGCATCATATTTTTTACCATTTTTTCTTTGTTCAAAAGCTTTTTCAGCTAAATAACGAACCCCAACTTTTACTTCAGAAGATCTTTTTAAGAACCTATATTCATGATTCAACTTTGATTCCATCCCAAATACTTGAAACTGCCTATCCCTGTGTGCATTTTGATTTCTCATATAAATTGCCCCATTTTCCACACTAGTATCTCCCCAAATAACTCCCGTTTGGTTACTTGTTGATTTAGACGAACTAAAGTCTTGACGTTGCCAATTTCTAGTAGTTGTGTATGCATACACATTCGATTGTAAGGATGTTTTTTTGCTAAATTTATACAGATGGGTTAAACTAGTCGAGTATCTTCTTATTTTCAATAAATCGGCCGGAGACATCAATGTAAAATCTTGATTACCTTGGTTAAACATGGTTTGTGTTAATCCAATATAGGTAGAATTCGAAACTTCGTCATAAATACCTAATTTGTATATTAGGTCAGCTTTTTTGTTCAGTTTTAAGAAAAGTTTGGTATTAAAGTCTGTTATTCCAAAACTAACATAACCCAATTGATCGGCACGTTTACGCATCAATGATGTGTTGATTCCAACATTGTTATTTATTTTGGCACTGTGATTTATAAGCAAATTAGCAAGAGCCCCGCTACCTGCTGATATTTTAACCTTTAATTCATTTTTATCAGGCATTCCAGAGGTTAAATAATTGACAACGCCACCAATTGTCTGTGGGCCATAAATAATTTGACCACTCCCTTTCATCACTTCCAATCCAGACATTCTATCAATAACAGGAGAATAATATAATTCTGGTTCGCCATAAGGATTAAGGGAAACTGGAATACCATCTTCAAGAACTAATACACCACGACTTCTGTCAGGGTCTAGTCCTCTAATACCAATATTTATTCTCATTCCTACACCCTCTTCATCTACGACATGCACACCAGCAAATTTTCTAAACATTTCATTGGCAGAAAGTGGGGCAATCAGTTTTAGGTCAGTTTTGGATAATGAAGCCGTTGAACCCGGAATATTAGCTATAATGCTGTTGGGTTTACTTTTCTTGAATATAATGGAACCAAGTTCATAGGTTGAATCATTTCCATTATTTAATAATTGCGAATAAAGAACATTGCTAATAACTAAAAGAGTGAGTAAAGAAAGAATTCGTAGCATTATTTAGATTGATTATAAATTATGCTGCAACATTAAAACTTTTTTTTGAAGTTTTCAAACTTTATTTAGATTTAGTCTAAATAAATGATATGTATCAGTTTTTATTTAAAAAACTAAAATGAATGCTTGATTTTAAGATAGTTATAAAATTCTTCTTGTGAGCGAATAGCAGGAACTTTAGTTGGTTTATAGTCATTAACTTGGTAAGTGTCTATTATTCTAGCCTTAGTATTATCACTTTGTTGAATATCAAAAAGTGCTCTTAAATCATTTTTTATATTTGAATCTAAAATGGGAAAGGTCACTTCTACTCTATTGTCAATGTTTCGGGTCATTAAATCGGCTGAACCCATGTAGATTTTTTCCTTACCTCCATTTCCGAAAATATAAATACGCGCATGTTCCAAAAATTTGTCAACGATACTTATGATATTAATTGGGTTTTTGACTGAAGAAAAGTCAGGATTAAGGCAACAAATGCCACGGATAATTAAATCAACTTTTACCCCTGCACGCGAGGCTTCGTATAATTTATCAATCATTTGTTCATCAACCAAACTGTTCATTTTAAACTTAATATAGGCTGGATTGCCTGATTTTTTATGCGCAATTTCATTGTCTATCATGTCAATAAATTTACTTCGCATGTTAATAGGCGAAACAATAAGTTGATTGAATTTGTATTTCTCAGGCTTAAAATCAAGAATTAAAGTAAAGACCTTATTAATCTCTGAAGTCAATTTTTTATTGGATGTCAAAACAGAATGGTCACAATAAATTTTTGCAGTATCGCCGTTGTAATTCCCTGTGCCCATGTGAGCATAATAATTACTTACTTTGTTTTCTTTCCTTTCTATGATACACAATTTAGTATGGACTTTATACCCCGGAATACCATAAATAACCGTTGCACCCTCCTCTTTCAATTTGTTACTCCAGAATATATTATGCTCCTCATCAAAACGGGCTTTTATTTCCATTAAAACAATCACTTTTTTGCCATTTTTAACAGCATTAATTAGCGCATTTACAACATTAGAATTTTCCGCAACTCTATACAATGTTATTTTAATTGTAGTTACATCAGGGTCGATAGCAGCTTCTCTTAATAGGCGAATTACATAGGTAAAGGGTTGATAAGGATGACTAAGTAACACATCTTTTGTTTTAATGACATCAAAAATTGAACGAGCATTGTCTAGTTCTTTGATAAACAAAGGGTCAACAGATTTGTATTTTAAATTTAACTTTTTTATGTTAGGGAAACTAATAAAGTCCCTAAAGTTATGGTAACGCTGACCAGGAATCAATTCTTCGGGCTTAATTTTCAATTTTTGATTAATGAACTTTAGTAAATCACTAGGAATTTCGCTGTCATAAATCAACCTAACAGGCTCACCTTTTTTACGAAGTTTGAGAGAATTTCTCATATTATCAACAATATCAACAGACAAATCACTTTCTATATCTATTTCGGCATCTCTGGTCAGTTTAATAGTATAAGCCTCGTAATGATCATAATCTATACTTGAAAAAATGACATCTAAATTAGCACGGATAATGTCATCAATAAACATAACATAAGTGGTGCCACCTTCTTCTTTGAGTAAATAAAAACGTTTTTTCAACTTCGTAGGCAATGGAATTAAAGCAAACTTTTTAGCTTTTGTCAACTTGTTACTTAATTTACACGCTAAATAAATGGTATTGTCTCTAAGAAAAGGAAAACTTCTTTTTACATCGAGTATGAGTGGGAAAATGGTATTAATAACCTCCTCCTTAAAATACTTTCTTGCTTCGAGTAATTGCTGATTATTTAATCGCTTTTCATCAATAAAATAGACTTTTTTACCCTTTAATTCATCGATTATTTCTTCATAAATCTTGTTAAACTTAGCTTGTTGGATTATTACTTTATTATGAATATCAATCAACAAATCTTGAATTTGTTTTTTGTTAATAGGTTGCTCTTTCGTGCTTTTAACTTGTAATAAACGTTTGTTGGTAGCGACCCTAACTCTAAAAAACTCGTCGAGATTTGAGGAAAATATACCCAAAAACTTTAATCGCTCTAACAGGGGAACACTCTTATCGTTAGCCTCCTGCAACACTCTATCGTTAAACGACAACCAACTCAACTCTCTATTTATTAATTTTACTTTTTTTGCCATTTGTTCAATTTAATTTTAATACGATTGGTAAATGATCGCTAAAACCATTTTTCCATTTTGTTCCTTCATAATTTCTAAAAGGCACTAATTTGCCTTTTTTTGTTTGCTTGAGTAACCAATCCGGTTTATAAACACTTACACTGCTTAAGTTTTCACTTATTCTGTATTTATCAACCAATGAACTACTTACAATAAATTGGTCCAATTTTTCCCATTTACCTTGGTAATTGTATGACCCCAATTCGGTGTTTGAATTCCACATTAGGTTATATAAATTGGTTTTACTTTTCGAGTTAAGCGAATGGGCGTTCATTGATTTTGACAAGGAAACATCCCATGGTTGATCATTAAAATCGCCCATCACAATCCAATGTTTATCAACACCTATACTTTTCATCCATTGTGAACAAACCTCGGCAGCTTGAATTCTTTTGGCTTGTGAAACCATTGGTCCACCTCGTCTTGAGGGGAAATGAGCCAACATAAAGTTTAAAGTATCTAGGTTATTAATAGACTTACATTGGACATAAAGCAAGTCACGTGTTTTGTCATCAGGCTGACTATTAAAATGGACGTGAATGGGTTTTGAATTCAAAACCACCCATTTTTTTTTATTGTAAGCAAAACCGACATCAATACCACGTTCATCAGGTGAATCATAGTGAACAATAATATAATCGTTTAAAGGCGATACAATTTTGAACAAATCTTCCAAAACACGTTTATTTTCTATTTCACAAAAGCCTAAGAAGTCGGGTAATTCTTTTGATTGAGATTTGATAACACGAGCTATATTGTTTATTTTCGATTGATATTTAAGTGTATTCCAATTCAATTTTCCGGATGGTGTAAAATCTTCATCATTCGTGGACAAATCATTGATTGTATCGAAAAGATTTTCCACATTATACCACATCAATGAAACGGCATTATTTTTCTTTTTTGTTTGATAATCAAAACTTAAGCAAGTCCAAAGCAAAAGAGAAACAACGCCAATCACCCATATTCTTTTCAACATTCAAGTGCAAATTAAGGAAATTTTTAATGAAACAATATGAATTTAACATGAAAATTACAATAATCTTTCAACAATTTACTTGTTAGTAATCTTTTTAGAGTACAAGCAAAAAAGCAGTAAATTTGCAGTCCAATTTTAAAAAATGACACTAATAAAATCAATCTCAGGCTTTAGAGGAACAATAGGCGGAAAAACAGGCGACAACCTGACCCCCATCGATGTTGTTAAATTTGCTTCGGCCTATGCTTGGTGGGTTAAAACTGAACTTAATGGAACCACTATCATTTTAGGAAGAGATGCGCGTGTATCAGGGCCTATTATTTCTGATTTAGTATCTTCTACAATCCTTGCTATGGGTTTAAATGTTATTGACTTAGGCCTATCTACCACCCCTACTGTTGAAATGGCTGTAATGCTAGAAAAAGCGGATGGTGGTATTATATTAACAGCGAGTCACAATCCTAAACAATGGAATGCTTTAAAATTACTGAACAATAAAGGTGAATTTATTTCGGCTGTTGAAGCTGAGAAAGTACTTGCTATTGTGGAAGAAGAACCTTTTGTGTTTGCTGAAATCAATGCTTTAGGCAAATATTCTAAAAACAACCATTACATTGAAAAACACATTGATGAGATTTTAAAACTCCCTTTAGTGGATGTTGCCGCAATTAAAGAGAAAAATTATAAAATTGCTTTAGATGCTGTAAATTCGTCTGGCGGTATTGCAGTTCCTATGTTACTCAGAAAATTAGGCGTTGACAATATTGTTGAAATCAATTGCGAACCTACAGGTTTGTTTGCCCATAATCCTGAACCACTTCCTGAACATTTATCCCAATTGTCAACCTTGGTTAAAACTGAAAAATGCCACTTAGGCATCAGTGTTGACCCCGATGTAGACCGCTTGGCCTTTGTTTGTGAAGATGGTGAAATGTTTGGGGAAGAATATACCTTGGTTGCGGTTGCCGATTACGTATTGAGAAATACCACTAATGGTAATACTGTTTCTAATTTATCTTCGACCAGAGCTTTAAAAGACATTACTGAAAAATTGGGTGGTCAATACAAGGCTAGTGCAGTTGGTGAAGTGAATGTAGTAACTGTAATGAAAGAAACGAATGCGGTTATTGGTGGCGAAGGCAATGGCGGTATTATTTACCCTGATTTACATTATGGCAGAGACGCCTTAGTTGGTATTGCCTTATTCTTGACTCATTTAGCTAAACTTAATAAAACTTGTAAAGCTTTGAAAATTTCTTACCCTAGTTATATTATTTCAAAAAATAAGGTTGAGTTAAGTGATTCTATCAATGCAGATGATGTGTTGGAGAAAATAAAAGACAAATACAGCAAGTTTCCTATTAATACTGAAGATGGTGTAAAAATTGATTTTGATGAAGAATGGATTCATTTGCGCAAATCAAACACGGAACCAATTATCCGAATTTACGCAGAAAGTAAATCGGAAACAACGGCTCGTAACTTAACGACAAAAATTATTAAAGATATTGGTGAAATAGCCAAAAGTTAATCGATGATTCTATTGGTCATAATGCCAACAGAATTTCAATTCACTAAAATTAAGATAATTTAATACCTTTGTCCTTCAAAAAATTCAAACCAAGTAAATAAATAATATGTCATTGCAATGCGGTATCGTTGGCTTGCCCAATGTTGGAAAATCTACCTTATTTAATTGTTTAAGTAATGCAAAAGCGCAAGCTGCCAACTTCCCTTTTTGTACTATAGAACCGAATATTGGAGTTATTACTGTTCCTGATGAGCGCTTAACTACCCTTACTGAAATTGCTAAACCCCAAAGCATTGTTCCTGCAACTGTTGAAATTGTGGACATTGCTGGATTGGTAAAAGGCGCAAGTAAAGGTGAAGGATTAGGCAATCAGTTTTTGGGAAATATTAAAAGCACCAATGCCATTATTCACGTTTTAAGATGTTTTGAAAACGACAATATCATTCACGTAGATGGTTCAGTAAATCCAATCAGAGACAAAGAAATCATTGACACGGAATTGCAATTAAAAGATTTAGATACGGTTGAAAAATCAATGATTAAAATTGCCAAACAGGCAAAAGCTGGCGACAAAGAGGCTATTAAAGTTTTGGATGCTTGCGAAAAATACAAATCGCACCTAGAAAAAGGATTAAATATCCGCACAATGGAAGGATTAACGGAAGAGCAAATTGAGTTAACTTCAGATTTCAATTTATTAACTTCAAAACCTGTATTGTATGTGTGCAATGTTGATGAAAAAGGATTACCAAACGGCAATGCATGGGTTGACCAAATCAGAGAAATAGCCAAATTAGAAAATGCCGAAGTATTGGTGATATGTGCAGCTGCTGAAGCGGAGATTGCTGAATTGGAAGATGCTGAAGAGCGTTCAGTCTTTTTGGCTGATTTAGGATTAGAGGAAAGTGGTGTTGCTAAATTGATAAAAGCGGCATACAGAATTTTAAACTATATTACTTACTTTACAGTTGGTGAAAAAGAAGTAAGAGCATGGACAATAACCAGAGGAATGAAAGGTCCTCAGGCTGCAGGTGTCATTCACAGTGACTTTGAGAAAGGATTTATTAGAGCTGAGGTTATCAAATACGACGATTACGTGAAATACAGATCAGAGCCAGCGATAAAAGAAGCAGGAAAAATGGGCGTTGAGGGCAAAGAGTATGTTGTTCAAGATGGTGATTGTATGCACTTTAGATTTAACGTATAAAATAATCTATTTTTTTTCAAAAAAACTTTGATTTAATCCAATATTAACATTACATTTGCACCACCTTTAAAAAGAGAAAGATTCCGTAGCTCAGTTGGTAGAGCATTACACTTTTAATGTAGTGGTCCTGGGTTCGAGTCCCAGCGGGATCACAAAACAAAACCTTCCAATCGGAAGGTTTTTTTGTGCCCTTTTAATAGTTATTTGTTATTTGTTATTTGTTAATTGTTAATTGTTAATTTTAGAGACGCCTTGCTAGGCGTCTGTATTTGATTTTTGATTAACCTAGTTTGTCATGGTGAGGTTCTCGAACCATAGACAAAGTAGCATTTAAGTTGAGTCAATAAACGAAACCAAGCTCCCCTCTTCTCGAATCCTTTTTGACCTCCCAGGCTGTCATGTCGACGAAGGAGACATCTTTTCCCGACAGCGTTACGGTAACTCCCTTGTATTTATTCATTCAAATGTGATCGGTTCTACAACATATTTTTCATTTACTTCATGTCTCTACTTTCTTTTTTCATTGCATAAAAGAAAGTAGCAAAGAAAAAGCTAGTGCCACAATGAGGCTTTTATTTACAGAGCTAAATAAATTTTTGAGGCTTTGCTTTTTTTGACCTCTACAGGTGATTTCCTCGAGTCCACTCGTGGAACTTCCTTTGAGGTAACCCAAAAAAATCTAAACCCCCAAAAACCACCACATTGAATGGCACGTTTGAAAACCTTGAATACTTGTAAAAAGTATAGAAACAAGTTCCCCTGCGGCTGTGTTCCGAAGCATCGGAACAGCCAATAAGTCCCGCAGAATTGCGGGATTCCCTTTTGTGGATAGGCAGCCGAGGTTGCAGCCACAAAAACGGAATTTATGATTGGGTGGTGGTTTTTGTTTCTTTTAACATTAAAAGAAAAAAAGAATTTTAAGCCATGATAAATTTGTATTCGGGGTTATGAGGTAAATTGTTTTACACCATTAGTTACCAAATAGGTATAGGCAATTCGATTTTCTTCAGTTACAAAAGATATATCGATCAGTTTGGTGGCTTCCGGAAGCCATTTCAAAAGTCTTTTATAGACTGCATTTATTTGTTTCTCATTTAGTTTTAAAACATTCCCGAAGCGGTCAAAATAACTTTTGGTAAAATTCATCTTTTTTCCTCCAAGCTGTTTTCAAATCTACCAAAGCAACTTCTTCCGAAGGCAAATAATCCATAATTACTTTTTTTACATAAAACGGAATGTTAAGGTTTAATCTTTCTCACCAATCTCTTTAATCGATGCCACTTTATCATGTAATTGATATTATTTTGTTAGTTTCTGTATCCAAAATTTATTTTTTCTGGCATTTTGTCAAAATAACTCCATGGTTGATGACTCCAATTAAATAATTTGTTTTTTTCATATTGATCTCCTCTTAAATGATGTCCAAATTTTTCAATCATCCTACCCTCATATAGAGAACTATCACCCCTTCTTTCGTAATAATTATTTTGCGATTTATTTAATTCTAATATTGAATTATTGTAGACTATATCTTTTGATTGGGTTATAATATTGTGGTAATTTAAAAATTCTTCAAAAAAGATAAATCCTACCTCATCTTTAACTATTTTTTTAAAATCATCAAAAAGCCAATTAAAATAATCAATAAATTCTACTCCAATTTCTTTTAACAATTCAAAAATATGATCTTTTTTACTAAATGGAAACTTATGTCTCTCTAATAATTTAATTATTTTAATCTCCCTTTCTTTTTTTGTTAAATTATTTATTGTTTCATTATTTAAAAAATACATTATTTGGGCGTAATCTATACATGTTGTGTCTTTATATTCGTCATTGATACGACTAAAAAAATTAACATTTTCAACTTCAAAAACATTATAAAATAATTTAAAGGGATCCCGATTAGAAAAAATCCAAAATTCAACATCCATTTCTCTTTCTATCATAATACGGCTAAAAATAAATTCTCTATATTTTTTTGATGTAAATGGAATATTTAAATCACTTCTCCAATGAAGCATATTGTAAGAATTGTTTACCCATTCTAGGTTCTTTATATTGTTATTTGATTTATTCCCATCTAGATGATTTACAAAATTGTAATTGAATGGATTTTTTAAAAATGCTTTTGCGACTAGTTGATGACAACGCAATGTTTTTCCCTGATAACTTATTATGTAATACCCTTTATCATCAATTTTCATTTGAGTTTTATTAGTTTTATTTATGACATTTCCTGAAGGATAAATATTTAAATCAGGATATTCAGGTAGTATTTTGAAATCATTAATATTAGTTCCATTGATTAAATTATCCTCATTATCAATAATTAGATCAAAAACAAAATAATTGTTTTTATTATTAAAAACTTCATTTTCATTAATATTTAATTGTCTAAATGGAGGCTTAATAATATTATCGTTCCATTTGTTTATAATTACTAAATTTTCAAGGGAATCATTTGCATTATTTCCATCAATATGAACAATATTATAATCTTTAATTCCTGTGAATTCCAAATTAAAAATATTAAGCAAAAAAATATCTTTTCTTATTATTTCATATTCTTTTTTCTTTTCAGTCTTTTTATTGATGCTATAAATTTTAATGATGTTAAAACCATTAACATCATTTGTTATATTTAATAAATTCGTATCTAACTCAATAATATTACCATCAGTAAATATCTTTAACTTAACTTCTGGAACATATTCATTTTTTGTCAGTAAATAACTTATATAGTTTTCAAATTGATATAGGTTTATAATAGTACCATCTTTTTCAATAATGGGATAACTTATTTCATCTTTTGATTTATATTTTTTTTTAGTTTTTGCCATATTTGATATCTAATATTTTTTAAGTTTTTTAACAATAAATATATTATACATATTTGATAGTTTAAAAAGTAATCATTTATAATATTTAACTGCAATTTTAATGTTATTTTCCAGTAAAATAAATTACATTATATGTAAATATTTTTTTAATTTAATAAAGAGAATTTGTTTGCCAAATGTTTGCCAATCAAAACAAAGTGTTCATTAAATCATTCACTTTGTGCATATTATTGTCAATTAAAACATTTTGGCTTGGTAGATGTACACACCTATCGGAATGTTGGCTGGGTGACAATCTTTATTGGTGTTTTGGGTTTTTATCAGGCGCTCGCCCCATCGGTTGAAGATTTCAAGTTGATAATCCTCTGTAAAATCAAATAATATTGAACTGAATTGGCTGCATTTTATTGTCCCGTTATTATATATTTCGAAAGTAAAAAAAAATTAAAATTAGTTTTAAAAAAAAAGGCAACAATACAAGTTTCTTTAAATAAATGCCAAGTCTATTTTCTGGGATATTAATAATTAAAGTGTTTTTATTAAATTTAAATCCTTTAGATCTTTTCTTTTAAGTTTTCTATTATTAGCCGAGAGTATTTTAAAATCATACTTTGAAATCTTGTAAGATTTACCGTGTAATAAAATTGCACTTATTAAAAGTAATGGGGCAGATGTTACGATAGAAGCTATGCCATAAGCAATTGCAATTGAATCACTCTTACTGGAAGTTGAAACCAGTAATGAACCCAATATAAAAAAAACGCTACCAGAAACCAAGCTAGGGTATCCAACAATTTTATTTAATAGCCCCGTATGTCTTATTTTGGTGATTTCAGAAATCAGAAAAGTATCTTGTTTTGAACTGTGTGGATTAATTAATTTTATAAGGCTATCATTAATAAAAAGTAATTTTCCCTTGAATGATTTCCCTGCTGAATCATATATTTCAATTTTTTTATTTTCGCGAAATACAATACTGTACTTATGATTGCCTTTTGATTGTAAAATTAAATAATGTTGGAGTGAATCGGCGGAATTGTCCTGTCCAGCTAATGTAAGAACCGAAAGTATAAAAAGAAATAAACTTAGTTTTTTAAACATTGGCAATAATACAAATTTGTATAAATAAAAAAAACTTGGATTTACAATTCTCTATAACTCTGATATTAATAATTCCTTCTTTATTTTTAGAAATCTTCTATTTTAAACAAGGAAATAAAGTTGTTGAATTGTTTTTCATAAAACAAAAGTATTTGAAAACACAAAACGTTTAAAATTATTGTAGTTTCATGATTGAAATATTGGTTTGTAAGCGATTAAGATGAAAATCAAAAAAACATTACACAAATTAACTAATATTAAAGTTCATTTATAGTATCTGTTTCTATTGATTGATTCTCCAATTTTGGTATATTTTCAAGTTTTTGATTTAAATAGTGTTCTTTAGTCATATAAGACAAATTGACCTTATAATTCAACCAAGTAGTAGTAATTATTTGCTTTGAATTACGGTTCAAGTAAGGGCGATATTTCAAACTGAATTCTAAAGATTTTTCAAAACTATTACGTGTTAATTTAGACATATAAGTCTTATATTCATTTGAATTCTCAATTGATGTAATGTTGGTAATACTGTAACTCCAACCTCGACTTATTTTAATTATAATGCCATTTTTTTCAATAATTATTGGTTCAAACTCCTTAGCTTCATTTTTAATTGTATAAATCAATTTTTCATCACCAGGCAATATGTCATTACTTTTATCAATTAATAAATTTGGCAGTTTAAAATTTTTACCCTTGTATTCAAATTCTAGCACGGGGTCATAATTGTCATTATATCTTGCAATTTCACTCTCTTTGATATTTTCGAAATAAGTTTCAAATTTTACCCCATATTTTTCAATTAATTTTTTACTAATACAAGTAATTACAGTTCCATTTATCATGGTTTTTGCTCCTGATTGTAATCCTTCAATATCAACAGAAACCAATTTGTTTTTTTCAAAAACTGGATTGATTTTATACTTATTGAAATTATCACCAGAACTCTTTGATGTACCTCCACAAGATGGAAATAAATAATAGATTCCATCCGATTGGTGTTCTACCTTTCCTTTTTCCACTAAAATATTTGTAGTATTATTAAATTGAAATTCAGACATGTTTACTTTATAGTCAAGAAAAAGTGTAGGACCCAAATTTGTATTTACAATTGAATCAATTTCAATTGTATTTTCATTCATTATATCTAGTAATTCAGTTTCTTCGTTAATTGATACTTTATCTGAATTTTGGCATGATAACAACAGTAAGCAAAGTCCAATTCTAATACTAAAAATTTTCATTCTATTATAATTTTTCTACTTGACAAATATATTGGTATTTTCTCATTCTATCTAAAGTCATAAACTCACTAAAAACAAGCATAGAAATAATGTAATCCCAATTATTTAAATAAAGCGTTCGTGATTTTCT
Source organism: Bacteroidia bacterium (assembly GCA_044373665.1). Taxonomy (GTDB): domain Bacteria; phylum Bacteroidota; class Bacteroidia; order NS11-12g; family UBA955; genus JABMMZ01. The sequence continues at coordinate 716 of JBIPNH010000022.1, read as the reverse complement.
AAGTTCGTTTTCTGTATGGCGAATATACTATTGTTTTAATTTTAAGATAAATGAAAATCAGATCTAAATAAAAAGATTAAAGCCAAAAAGATTTTAGAATTCAGAGATTAAATCATCTTTAATTTAAAAAATAAATAAGTTATGTTTCTTTTACTTTCGTTTTAAGGATTCATTATCCGCTCACGGTTCCTCAATTTATGAAAGTTGTCTAAATTTTTTTGTCGACTATTTTTCATTTAACAGTGCGTTCTATTTTTCTCAACTCAACATAAAGAATATCACGAGTATTTAAAATAGACCCATTTTTAAATTTCATTTTATAAGCTTCACCACTCATAGATGATTTGCTAGCTATTTGGTCAATAAAATCTTTTGCTGTTTTCACTTTGTTACCTGCCTTTTTCCTTTTCATTCTTAAATGGTCAGCTGCTTCTTTGGCATCATATTCATTTCCATTTCTAATAAAAATGGCATTACTTTTTTCAATAAATAAAATAAGTGTAACTATTTTATCTTCTTCACTATTGCTATTTTGATTGCAGATATTGGGTTTAGCAAAAACTTGTTGAACTTCTAAAGTGCTCAAGAATAAAAAAAATAATATTACGAATAGTTTTTTCATGTTTACTGTATTAATCTGTTTCAATTGGCCATTATTAAATTTGATGTGGTTCCTTAATATTTTTGTCAACTAATTTAAATGATTGTATTATGAA